>BJGS01000008.1 GCA_014190615.1 Methylophilaceae bacterium | reverse complement strand
AACGGATAATTCTTTGTTTTGTTTCACTTGGGTTGGTAGCTCAGTTGGTAGAGCAGCGGACTTTTAATCCGTTTGTCGCGGGTTCGACCCCCGCCCGACCCACCATTTTTGCAAATTTCTAGAACAGCTTATCAAGCATGCTTTTAGATGGCCCATTACCATGAATAACACATGGCCTTGTCTTAAATTTCCTCACAAAAACCCTAAGTTTTTTTTCAATGCTTAATTCACTTTTATCAACATTATAAAGCGTTAAAAATATCTGACATTTTTTATCAATGGCACAAAGCAAAGGATTTTTAATGATATATTTTGTAGCAAATAATTGATCATCTTCATGAGGTTTAACAGCAATCTTTTTGAGCATCCCCAAAATATTTTTTGAATAACCTATGTAAGTTCCAGAGTTTAGATATTTAAATGGACTCTTAATATGGTCGAAGTGCTTTGCAAGAGAAGCTTCTGGATGACAGCCTTTTTCACCAGAAAAAACTATAGGTTTTTTAAATGAAACAAACTTTTTAATAATTTCTTGTTCCTGGCCTACACAAACAACATCATATGCATCGACAAATAAAGCAATATGATTATTATCACCATATTTTTCTAAATGCTCTTTAAACCATAAAAGTTTATTTCCAAAGCCCTGCCATTTACAACCAAAGCCAAGTATTACTAAAGGTATGTTTGATTTTTTGAAAGAATTAATAAGTCTTTCAAGTTCTGGGGTCTTGTGCGTTGCTATAGTATAAGCCACAAGATTTGATCCGGTCTTTGGAATAAACAAGCAATTTAAAACATTAGAATTTTCTTGCTTATATTTTTTTCTATAAATGCTTTTTCCTAAAAAAAATCCAGCAACCAAAGAGGTTATAGTTATTAATGCATAAAAAATCATAATTGAACCTTATATGTATTGATTAATACCATTTTTACATCTTTTAACTTTATTTTTTAATGTACTTAAAAAAATTGAATGATTAATATCTAGGCGGCTTCTAGATGCGCCTTCATGGTGGAGGTGATAAGCAATCGCATTGAAGCGAAGATCTCTCCTCGCGATGTTATTGTTGATAAGTCTTGAGGCAAATTCAGACTCATCCCTGCCCCAGCCAATAATATCCTCATTATAGCCATTCACATGTATATAATCTTTCCGATAAAAGGCCATATTACAGCCATTAAAGTTATAGAATTTGTTGAAATTTTTTTTCCCAGAAAATAATTTACATAGAAAAAAATTTCTTAAGCTATAACGTTTACTTTTTAATTTTTTGTCAAAAGTTTTTAATGTGTAATCTTGATTTTCAATCATATTAATCGTTGCTTCAGGACTAATCTTAGATCTCATTCCATTTACAAAAGTATTAGGTTTTCTAAAATTAAGATGATCTTCAATAAATCTTGAATGAAGAATCATATCGCCATCGATGGTTATAATGTATTCACTTTTTGATTTGGCGATAGCCTTATTGAGGCACATTGGTTTTCTGAATCCCATATTTTTTTGCCATACATGTATTACTTTGGGACGAAATTTTTTTTTGTAAGAACTAATCAATTCCTTTATATCATTACCACTTCCGTCGTCGGCTATGATGATTTCATTTGGTAGAATTGACTGTTTTTCAATCGATTTTAAAACCAAATTAAGCGCATCTTTCCATTTATAAACAGCAATAATAATTGCAACTTTTATTTTTTCCTTTTTTTTCACTTTAAATTAAATCTTTCTTTTTTAATTTACTTAAAATACTTAAAGGACTTTTTTCTGGATTATATTGTTTCGATACCGGAAGGTAAAATGTTTGCTCCATCATATATTGTCCCGACATAACAGCATGAGAGGCTTGATCAGAAAAGCAAATCCATACAGTTCCAGGCTTAAAAGGCATGGTGATTTGAGATGATTTTTTTTGATATTGCATATCTGATTTCATTGCGTCGTGAAGTCCAATCATAATATGATCATATTCACTTCTTAGCGATTTTGTCACACCTAGAAATTTAATTAATTTTGCATAAATATAAGAATACGGCTTTATTTTTTCTAGGTATTTAGAGGCTATATTTGAAAAAGGCTCGCCAATTCTCCAAACTCTTGGAGCACCTTCAGGATTAACGTTTATAAAGACTCTTAAGATTCTTTCACCATAATTGGGTCTGGACGGGAAAGCATCTACATGCAATCTTCTGTCATCAGCTCGCCACGATGTAACGCGATCACTCACTTCAAGAGGTCTGAAACTGGTTGGGGCTAATTTTAGGTAAGGCTTATATTCCGGGAACGCTGTAAAGATAAGAGTTGTTGCCTGATTTCTAAAGCGAAGAATTAAAGCTTTTAAGGCTTTAACATCTTCTTCTGTACCAACCGCACCTTTTATTGATCCGTCCGCATTTAAACTAATATTTCTTGTATTAGGCTCTAAAATATTATGAGAAAAAAGTTTTTTTTCATTTTTGCTAATTTTAAATTGAAGACTTTCTAGATATAAAACTTTTCCTTCTTCAATATCTATTGCCCAGTGCGGTTTTGGCTTTTTAAGTGACCAAGATTTACTTTCAATTTTAACTAGTTGTTTATAAGATATTTTCATAAAAGACAGTGATGACAAGTCATTAGGAAATAATAAAGTAAATTGATATTTAAGTGGTTATTTATTCTATTTGGAATTGTATTGAGTCAAATAAATTACATCTTTTGATGTAATTTTAGTTTTGAAATGGCGCGCCCGAAGAGATTCGAACTCCTGACCCCTTGGTTCGAAGCCAAGTACTCTATCCAGCTGAGCTACGGGCGCATAAATAATAGGAATGTTATAAAAATTAAAAGTGGCGCGCCCGAAGAGATTCGAACTCCTGACCCCTTGGTTCGTAGCCAAGTACTCTATCCAGCTGAGCTACGGGCGCGTGGTGACATTATAACTTAATGATATTGAATAATGGCGGAGAGCGAGGGATTCGAACCCTCGATACAGGTTTAAGCCCGTATGCTTCCTTAGCAGGGAAGTGCCTTCGACCACTCGGCCAGCTCTCCAGAAGCGCGAACGATACGCTAAATTGCTTTAAAAATCAATTTCTGAGACTTATGCATCAAGCCCAAAAGCCTTGTGAAGTGCCCTAACTGCAAGTTCTAGATATTTTTCATCAATCAACACTGAAATTTTGATTTCGCTGGTTGAAATCATGTCAATATTAATGCCTTCTTCAGACAGCGTTCTAAACATTTGGCTTGCAACACCCACATGTGAGCGCATACCAACTCCCACAATAGAGACTTTTGCAATTTTATCGTTACCATTAACCTCTTTAGCCCCTACGTGATTTTTAACCTTTTCATTAAGAATAGTTAGCGCTTTATTGAGATCATTTCTATTCACTGTAAATGTAAAATCAGTTGTTCCAACCGCACCTGCATTTTGAATAATCATGTCAACGTCGATCTTGGCGTCTGCAATAGGGCCAAGTATTTGATAAGCAATGCCTGGTTTGTCTGGGACGCCAAGAATACTGACTTTTGCTTCATCTCGATTAAAAGCTATACCTGAAATAATGGGATCTTCCATATTATTTTTTTCCTCAAATGTAATTAAAGTGCCGTCACCTTCTTCTTCAAAGCTTGATAACACTCTTAATTTAACTTTGTATTTACCTGCAAATTCGACAGATCTGATTTGAAGTACTTTTGATCCTAGGCTTGCCATTTCTAACATTTCTTCAAAAGTAATTGAATCTAATTTCTTAGCTTCAGGAACAACTCTAGGATCGGTCGTATAAATACCATCCACATCGGTATAAATTTGACATTCATCAGCTTTAAGGGCTGCGGCTAATGCAACACCCGTTGTATCTGAACCACCGCGTCCGAGGGTCGTAATGTTCCCTTGTTCATCTGCGCCTTGAAATCCAGCTACAACGACAACATAACCCTTATCTAAATCTTCTTGAATATTGTTATGGTCAATTTTCAAAATTCTAGCTTTATTATGGGCGTCATCAGTCAGAATTTTTACTTGGGAGCCCGTATAGCTTTTAGCTTTAATGCCAAGATCAATTAAGGCAAGCGCAGTCAAACCAATGCTGACCTGTTCACCGGTAGACACCATAACATCCAACTCACGCGGATCAGGCTCTGCCATAATTTCTTTAGCAAGCCCAATCAGTCGATTAGTTTCACCAGACATTGCAGAAACCACCACAACGACTTGATGTCCGAGAGATTTATATCGAGCTACACGTCTTGCAACAGCCCGAATTCTTTCTGGCGTTCCAACTGATGTGCCACCATATTTTTGTACAATTAAACTCATAGATATTTAGTTAAGTATTATTTTCTTTATTTTAGTTAAACAATCATTAAAGGCTTGATCAAGAAGCTCGGGTTTCGATCCCCCAGCCATTGCAAGATCAGGTTTACCCCCACCTTTACCACCAATTGCAATTGCCAAATCACTTGCAATATCACCCGCTTTTATTTTTTGTATTAAATCGTTAGTTACTCCAACAGCTAAAGTAACCTTGCCTTGATCAACAGCACTTAAAATTATAACTGCACTTTTAAGTTCTGATTTAAGTTTATCAATCGTCTCTCTGAGCGCTGATAGGTCTGCAGAAGCTAATTTTTCCATAAGCACTTTAATCCCACCTACTAAGATTGCTTTCTTAGCTAAATTACCACTTTCAGAAAATGCAATTTTTGATTTAAGTTGCTGAATATTTTTTTCATGCTCTTTGATCTGGTCTTGCATTTGATCTATTTTGTTTGAAAGTTCTGCCGAAGGCACTTTTAGATCATGCGCTAAACGATCAAGGATTGAAACATGATCATTCATATAACGTAAGACATTAAACCCCGTGGTAGCTTCAATACGTCTGATACCTGAAGAAATACCTGTTTCAGATATAATTTTAAAAGCACCAATGTCACCTGTTCTTCTAACATGAGTGCCACCACATAACTCCTTGCTTGATCCAATACTAAGCACCCTCACTTCATCAGAATATTTTTCCCCAAAAAGCATCATGGCCCCACTTTTTTTAGCATCCTCTAGAGCCATTGTTTTTGCTTCAGTATCTGTATTATTAAGAATTTCTTGATTGACAGCCATTTCAACTGAATTGATTTCATCTTTACTTAAAGCATGAGGATGAGAAAAGTCAAAGCGTGTTTTAGAGTCATCAACGAGAGAACCTTTTTGTTCAACATGCACACCTAATGTCTGTTTAAGTGCTTTATGAAGTAAATGTGTAGCTGAATGATTGCGCATAATATGTTTTCTTAAATCATGATCCACAGATGCAATCACCTCATCAGATACCTTAATACTTTTTGATTCAACAACGCCATAATGCACATAAATTTTTGCTTTAATTTTTTGTGTGTCTTCAACAGCAAAGATACTATTAGAAGTTTTGATGATGCCTTGATCTCCAACTTGACCTCCAGATTCAGCATAAAATGGAGTGACATCAAGAATGACAATGCCAGATTCACCTTTTAGTAACTCTTTGGTAGGTTGATCACCTCTAAATAAAGCTAAAACCTTTGCTTTGCATTCAGAAGATTCATAACCCTTAAAGACTGTTGCATCGCCGCTATAGTCAATATTCATTTTCATTTTGAATTTATTAGAAGATCGAGCCATAGATTTTTGAGCCTCCATAGCTTTATCAAAACCTTTTTGATCAATCGATAGATTTTTTTCGCGACAAATGTCCGCAGTCAGATCCAAAGGAAAGCCAAACGTGTCGTGAAGTTTGAAAGCAATCTGACCATTAAAAGTGGTTTGATTATTTTTAATTAAAATATCAATAGACTCTTCTAATATGTTCATACCATTTTCAATGGTTTCAAAAAAGCGTTCTTCTTCTTGCTGAAGTGATAGCTCAATGTTTTGTTTATTCTTTTGAATGTCTGGATAAGCACCAGCTAACATATGCACTACATCATCCACTAACTGATAGAAAAATGGCTTTCTACAGCCTAGTTTATAGCCATGTCTAATAGCTCTTCGAATAATTCTTCTTAAGACATAGCCACGACCCTCGTTACTGGGAATCACACCATCAGAAATTAGAAAAGTGCAGGCACGAATATGATCTGACAAAACTTTTAATGAAGGATGAGTAAGGTCTGAAGTCATTGTAATCTTTGCAGCTGATTTAATGAGAGGGACAAATAAATCTGTTTCATAATTTGCATGAACACCTTGAAGGACAGCGCATATTCTTTCCAAACCCATGCCAGTATCAACAGAAGGTTTTGGAAGTAAATGCATAGTACCTTTGTCGTCGCGGTTATATTGCATGAAAACAATATTCCAAATTTCAATAAAGCGATCGCCATCTTCATCTTTAGATCCTGGAGGTCCGCCAGGTATATGACTTCCGTGATCATAAAAAATTTCAGTGCAAGGACCGCATGGTCCAGTATCACCCATCATCCAAAAATTATCTGATGCGTATTTTGCGCCTTTGTTATCTCCAATACGAACGATTTTGTTTGGCTGAATACCAATTAACTTAGCCCAGATGTCATAAGCTTCATCATCTGCGCTGTAAACGGTAACTAAAAGTTTTTCTTTGGGAATTTTGTAAACTTCAGTAAGAAGCTCCCATGCATATTGAATAGCGTCTTTTTTGAAATAATCACCAAAACTGAAATTACCCAGCATTTCAAAAAAAGTATGGTGCCTGGCTGTATAGCCCACATTTTCTAAATCATTGTGCTTTCCCCCGGCTCTTACGCACTTTTGACTTGAGGTCGCTCGCGCAAAATTTCGCTTATCAAATCCAAGAAAAACATCCTTGAATTGATTCATGCCTGCATTTGTGAACAGTAAAGTGGGATCTTCGCCGGGCACCAAAGAGCTAGAACTTACAATTTGATGTTGTTTACTTTTAAAAAAATTAAGAAAAATATCTCTGATTTCACTGCTTGAGATAACTGGATTATTTGATAGAGATGACATGCGCTAGTTATTCTTCCTTGGCGTTCAATATTTTTTTTATAAGCGAGACATCAAAACCGCGACTTTGCATAAAGCGAGCTTGTTTTGACCATTCTTCTTGAGAGGAGGGTGGAAATTTAAATTTTTTTTGCCAGACTTGTTTTGCATATGATAATTCTTGGTTTTTAAGAGGCTCTAGATGTTGGTCAATCAGCGCTTGATCAATACCTTTTTCCTCAAGTTGTCGGATGATTTTATAACGCCCAAATTTATTTTTCTTTGCATGTATAAATTGTTCGCAATACCGCTCATTAGAGAGCCAACCTTCCGACACTAAAGATGATAAAAAAAGATCTAATGCATCTTTGTCAAATTCAAGCGTATAAGCATATTCATTCAATTTTAATCTTAACTCGAGATATGAATATTCTCTTTTTGCTAAGTAATACAGCGCTCTTTTCTTAAGTAAAACTGATGGATTATTTTTTGTATTACTCAGTTTCGTCAGTTTCCTGCGGCGCAGTCATCGCTTCGGTTAGTGTCGATGAGTTTGCTCTAATTTTATCTTCAATTTCTTGAGCAATTTTTGGATTTTCTTTTAGGAACTCTCTCGCATTATCTTTGCCTTGACCTATTTTTTCACCGTTATAGCTATACCAAGAACCTGCTTTTTCAACGAAATTTAATTGTGCACCAATCTCAATAATTTCACCTTCTCTTGAAATGCCTTCACCATAAAGCACATCAAATTCAGCCTGTCTAAAAGGCGGCGCAACTTTATTTTTGACTACTTTAACTCGTGTTTCAGCACCCACGACTTCGTCACCTCTTTTAATAGCTCCTATACGACGTATATCAAGTCTCACAGAAGCATAAAATTTTAGTGCATTACCACCTGTGGTTGTTTCTGGATTACCAAACATCACACCAATTTTCATACGAATTTGATTAATAAAGATGACAAGAGTATTAGTTTTTTTAATATTACCTGTTAATTTTCTTAGTGCTTGAGACATAAGTCGAGCCTGAAGTCCCATATGAGAGTCCCCCATTTCGCCTTCAATTTCTGCACGTGGCGTAAGAGCTGCCACAGAGTCAATCACTACTATGTCTACTGAACCACTTCGCACAAGCATATCTGCAATCTCGAGAGCCTGTTCCCCGGTGTCAGGCTGAGAAATAAGCAGGTCTGGAACAACAACGCCTAGCTTTGCTGCGTATTGAGGATCAAGCGCATGTTCAGCATCTATAAAAGCTGCAACGCCTCCAAGTTTTTGCATTTGAGCAATCACTGATAACGTTAAAGATGTTTTACCTGAAGACTCTGGTCCATATATTTCAACTACACGTCCTCGAGGCAATCCACCGATGCCAAGAGCAATATCAAGACCGATTGAGCCTGTTGAAACAGACTGAATATCTTCGATGACTTCGGAGTCGTCCATTCTCATGACTGAACCTTTTCCGAATTGTTTTTCGATCTGCGCTAACGCTGCAGCGAGGGCTTTACTTTTGTTGTCATCCATCTAAATGTGCCTTTAATTAAGTGTTTTTATCACTGATAATTATTTCATACTTGGAGATTTAAAGTAAGCGCTAAGACCTGATTTAGTGCAAATAGACAAGAAGATTCACGTATATTTTCTCTTGATCCTGGGAAGACTTTTGAGGTATTAAAAATGATCTTATTTTGATATGCGATTGCAAAAAAAACAGTACCTACAGGCTTGTCGGATGAGCCTCCTCCAGGGCCAGCAATTCCAGTAATGGATAGCGTAATATCGGCGCGACTCTTATTTAAAGCACCCAGTGCCATTTCTGAAGCGGTTTCTTTACTTACAGCCCCAAAATTTGAAAGTGTTTGTTTACCGACATCAAGTAAATCCATTTTTGACTCATTACTATAAGTCACAAATCCACGATCAAACCAGGAGGAGCTTCCAGGGATGCTTGTCAGATATTGGCTTACCATTCCCCCTGTGCAGGACTCAGCCACTGCTATATGAATTTTTTTTTGCGCCAGTAAGCTGCCTAATTGAAGGCATATTTCTTCGATTAATTTATGAGCCATTGTATTGAGAAAAAAATGAATAAAGCAAAGAGAGCCGCGGCATAGTCATCAAGCATGATGCCTAATCCACCCTCAACATGTTTATCTAAATAATTAATAGGAAAGGGCTTCCAAATATCAAACAACCTAAAGAGTAAAAATAATTGAATGATTTGAATATAACTCGAAAAGGGTTGGCAAATGACTAGCATTAGAAAGAAGGCTGCAATTTCATCCCAAACAATAGCGCTTGGATCTTTTATTTTGAGTGCGTGTGCAGTTTGATCACAAATAAAAACTCCGATGATTGCAAAAAATATGGCAATCAATATTTGTGTAAAAGCACTATAAGAAGAAATTAATAAATAGAGTGGAATAGCTACAAGCGTGCCTAATGTGCCTGGAGCTTTTCTTGAGAGGCCAGCGCCAAAACCTAGCGCTAAAAAATGCGCAGGATGTTTCAAGAGAAATTTAAGGTTAGGCAAAATGATCAAATCCTTTAACGTTGAATGATAGCAATTTACCATTTTCATTCACGATCTTTATAGATCTTTGATTGCTGATAATGCCGATCCTATTGACCTGAGTATTCGTTTCTTTTGCAATCTTTTCTATATGCGTCCTATTTTTTACAGGCGCTGTAAATAGCAATTCATAATCATCACCACCATTTAATGCGAAATGATATTTTTTTGATGTTTTAATAAAGTCCTCGCAAGGTATTTGATTTAAAAAAATCGTCGCACCTACCTTTGAATTTTTTATGATATGACCTAAATCCTGAATCAGTCCATCAGAGACATCAATGCAACTATGTGCAAACTTAGATAAATGAACACCCAATAAAACTTTTGGCATAGGTATTTCGAGCGCCTTAACACATTTCATTTTCAATGGTGGAGTGAGTTTTATTTTCCCTTGAAGACTTGCAAGTCCCATTGAGGCATTGCCTAATTGACCTGTCACCCATATATCATCATTTATTTTGGCTGCAGATCTTAAGAGGCTTTGCCCTTTTGCAATTTCACCCATGATAGTGATTGAAATCACAAGAGGCCCTTTTGTCGTATCGCCACCAATAAGATCAACCCCAAATTTTTCTGCACACCTGAAAAAACCTTGAGAGAATTTTTTGAGCCATATTTGATCTGGTTTAGGCAATGATATCGACAAAGTAACCCATTTAGCTTTTGCGCCCATTGAAGCAATATCTGAAAGATTAACTGCAAGAGATTTCCAACCCAAACGCGAAGGGTCAGTTTTTTTTAGAAAATGAATATTTTCTACAAGCATGTCTGAAGAAACAACCAGCTCATAATTTTTTTGTATTTTAATGATGGCTGCATCATCACCAATGCCTAAAATAGTATGCTTCGTTTTTTTATTAAAGTGGCGTTGAATAATTTCAAATTCAGAAGTCATGGTTATTTAGCTATAGGTCTAAAAGATTCAACGATATTTGAATGAGTTTCAATAAAAGGACCATTTAAAAGATCAATACAATAAGGGACTGCAGCAAATATACCGTGTACAAGAATTTTTCCGTGATCGTCTTTAAGGCCTTCGAGTGTTTGAGCAATTGATTTGGGCTGACCTGGTAAATTGATAATCAGGGTATTTTTACGAATCACGGCCACCTGTCTTGAGAGAATAGCGGTGGGCACAAAATGAAGGCTAATTTGACGCATTTGCTCTCCAAAACCAGGCATCTCTCGATCTGCAATTCCCATAGTAGCTTCAGGCGTTACATCTCTTAAGGCAGGTCCTGTGCCCCCTGTGGTGAAAATGAGATTACACTTTTCTATATCCACAAGATGAATCAGTGAAGATTCAATCACAGCTTTTTCGTCGGGAATTATTTTTTCAAGCGTTTCGAAAGGAGAGGCTATAGCCTTTTGAAGCCAGGCTTTAAGATTAGGGATGCCTTGATCCTCATATTCTCCTTTTGAGGCTCGGTCGCTAATTGAAATGAGTCCAATTTTAGTGAACTTATTTTTCATGATAGGTCATAATGAATAAAAACTTGATCATAACATTAACGTTTCTTAGGAATTTTATGCAATTTAAACATATTTTTATACTGTTAAACTTTGTAAGTCTTTTAGTAGTCGCGGATGAAACAAATCTATTTCAATCAAATTACTTTACCCAAAGTAATCATAGCCTTCACTCAATGCAAAATAAGCCTGATACAAAGATCTACGCAGGCATGAATAAAGATAAAGACAATACAAGAATGCTAGAAGATGGTTATGACTTAATGGGGACTTCTTCATTTCAAGGGCCCTTTGTTGAGCCTAATCAGGCATTGAAACATGCTCAGTCGATTCAGGCCGATGTAGTTTTTGTCTACGATCGTAAAATGAATGAAATGACCCGATCCGCGCGCTTAAGGCAGATTCATGATGAAATGAAAAAAGATAACAAAGGCGAAAAAAATGCCGTGATTGAAATCTCTGAAGCAGATTTAGATAAAAATAGTAAGTTTGAATTCTATGCAACCTATTGGGCAAAGCTTCCACAGCCTATTTTTGGTGTGCATGTGATTAAATTAGTAACAAAGAATTCAGATACCAAAGAGAAACAAAAAGAGCCAGGACTTAAAGTCATTGCAGTGATTAAAGATTCGCCTGCCTTTAAAGCAGGTATTGAAAAGGGTGATGTGGTTCTTAAATTAAATGATCTTAATGTTGACTCGCCAGAAGATTTTTCAAAAGTAGTACAAAAAAATCAAGGCACCAAGGTCAGTATAAAATACATCAGAGATGACGAAGAAAAAATTGCGACAGCTGAGCTTAATAAAAGATAACTTTATTGCTCTATAATTTTCTTAATAAGTTTAAATAATTCACGACTATATTTTGGAGCCTTATCTTTATTTTTTTCTCCAATGGCTTCTTTAATCGTGTCGAAAAGAATTAATTTTTCTTCAGTAGGGTGTTTAGATAAAAAATCATTAACACTTCCCGGCTCTTGAATTAATTTTTTACGCCATAGTTCAACATTATGAAAATGTTGCTTTTCTTTAAGCTCTTGTTGGTCCCAAAAAGTCAATATGGTATTTAATTCAGTTGCGTCAAAATTCCTCATAAGCTTCCCAATATACTGACTCTGACGCCTTTTAGCGCTATTGCTTGTAATTTTTTGCATCGCAAGAATAGCCTCAAGTAAGTTGGGTGGTAAATCTAAAGCTTTTAATTTAGAGGTCGATAAATCACATAATTTCAATCCGATCGACTGAAGTTTTTCTGCTTCTAGTTTGAGCTGAGTTCTGCTGACGGTATTTGTTTCGAGGTCTTTATCTTTTACCATATGAATGTTTGTGAGTTAATAGAGTGACTATTTCTAAGTTATGATAACAGGGTTTACTTTCTCACCCATAAAGACATGAAAAAAAATCAATTTGATTTAGAGCATTTGAAAAAATTTGCTGATCACACATTAAATTACGCAAAAAAAATAGGTGCGACTGCATCTGAGGTTGAGGTAAGTTATGGTACAGGTAAAAATGTTTCTATACGTTTAGGCAATCTTGAAACCCTTGAAATCAATAGAGATAAAGGTTTTTCTGTAACACTTTATAACGGACAACGAAAGGGGAGTTCGAGTTCCTCAGACCTATCTGATCAAAGTATTGAGGATACAGTAGACGCCGCTTTTAATATTGCACGCTATACAGCGTCAGATCCTTTATTTGGCCTAGCCGATAAAGAGCTTATGGCGACTAATATGCAAGACCTTGATCTATATAACCCTTGGGATATTTCTATAGATCATTTAATTGATCTTGCGAAAGTTTGCGAGGCGTCAGCGCTAGACGTGAGTCAAAAAATTACTAATTCCGAAGGGGCGAGTGTTTCATCTTCAGAGGGTATTTTTATCTATGCTAATAGTTACGGCTTTTTAGGGGGCTATCCAACCTCAAGACACTCCATAGGGTGCTCTGTCATTGCAGAAGAAAAATCGATGATGCAAAGAGATTATTGGTATTCATCCGCAAGACATGTTGAAGATTTAGAGTCCCCTGAATCCATAGGCACATTAGCTGGCAAAAGAACACTATCTCGATTGGGTGCACAAAAAATTAAAACATGTCATGCCCCAGTGATTTTTGAGGCACCTATAGCTGCGGGACTTATTTCATCTCTTATTTCAGCGATCTCGGGTGGTAATTTATACCGTCAATCTTCTTTTCTTTTAAATTCACTCGGGGAAAAGGTAGCCAGTGATCATCTCACCATCGAAGAAGATCCCTTCCTTTTAAGAGGGGATGCTAGCTCCATGTTTGATGATGAAGGCGTTGCAACTCACAAAAGATTATTAATGGATCAAGGAATTGTTAATGGATATCTTTTATCTTCTTATTCCGCGAGAAAACTTGGCATGCAATCAACCGGTAACGCTGGCGGCGCGCATAATTTAATCGTCAAGACTAGCAATAAAAATTTAAAAGATCTTATGAAAACAATGCATAAAGGTTTACTTGTGACGGAGTTACTTGGTCACGGGCTCAATATGGTCACAGGGGATTACTCTAGGGGCGCTTCAGGATATTGGGTTGAAAATGGGGTAATTACTTATCCGGTTGAGGAAATTACCATTGCAGGCAATATGAAAGATATGCTGAAACAAATTGTAACGATTGGGAATGACGTTTATAGAAATGGATCAAAACTTACAGGATCCATCTTACTTGAAACAATGAGTATTGCTTCTAGTTAATTGCCACCTAAAGGGAGAGTGTAGGGGTTGACGCTATTACTATCTGAGACGCCATCCTTAACTAAGTTTTCTCTGTTTTGTAAATAGCTATCACGCATGTAGGCATATGGGTCAAACGCTTTATCACGAATATCAATATCGACCATGAGGTCTGAGCGTTTATCAATTACAGCAACTGCAACGGTAGTCCATCTAGCTGTGTCATCATTGATATAGCCAATTGGATCGAAGAAGAATGCGTCGGTTGCAAAACCAATAACGTCTCTTGTGCTGGATGGTCCTAAAAGAGGAAGGATTAAATAGGCGCCACTGTCAAAACCATAGTAACCAAGAGTTTGACCAAAATCTTCTTTGGAACGAGAGCCACCTGCTTTTGAATGCATATCGAATATACCGAGAACACCAACCGTTGTGTTTATTGCTATACGACCGGCTGTGTTAGCGCCTTGTTTTAATTTGAATTGGAATAATTCATTCACAAGCGTAACTACATCACGAATATTTTTAAAAAAGTTATTCACACCCGTTTGAACCGGAGTAGGCGTAATTGCTTGATATCCCTCTGCTACTGGTTTAAGAGCAACTTTATCAACGACATCATTAAATTTGTATACAGTTCGATTTAAGCCTTCGAGAGGGTCTTTGTTTTGCTGAGAAGCACAGCCAAACATGAAAAAAGTCACTAAGATTGATACAAGGAATTTATGGATATGTTTTGGCATGAATAGTTGTTTCATAAATATTAGCCAAATTATCTATGAATGTTGTTTTTTTGTCCATAAGTTATTGAAAATTAAGCTTTGCGAGGCTTTTGTTGTTGTGTAAAAACAACAGCTTAACTTTTAACCGATTTATAGAGGGCTAAAGCCTTAATCCTTTGAGAAGCATGGTCAACAATAGGGGTTGGGTACTTAAATTGCTCAGCCTTTTGACTAAGCCAAGGCGCATGAATCTCGTCATCAGTGCAGTTTTTAAGTTCGGGAATATATTTTTTAATAAATTTCCCCTGAAGATCGAAGCGTGTTGATTGTGTAATTGGGTTAAAAATCCTAAACCAGGGCTGAGCATCACATCCTGTGGATGCCGCCCATTGCCAACCGCCATTATTAGCACTTAAGTCGAAATCAATCAATTTTTCTGCAAAATAAGCCTCACCCCAGCGCCAATCGACGAGGAGGTCTTTGACTAAAAAAGAAGCGGCAATCATTCTAAGCCGGTTATGCATAAAGCCTGTTTGGTTCATTTGCCTCATTGCGGCATCTACTATGGGGTAGCCCGTTTTACCTTCAGTCCAAGCTTTAAAATAATCAGGATTGTTTTCAAAAGCGATCGATTCATATTCTTTTTTGAAAGCCTTGCCCTGTGCCACATCAGGGCGATGAAATAAAATTTGAAAATAAAATTCGCGCCATATTAATTCATTGAGCCATGTTTCAGCTCCTTCGCTAAAAGATTCCTGAGCTAAACGAAAGAGTTGCCTTATAGAAACTGTGCCAAATCGCAAATGAACAGACAAATAAGAAACGCCTTTAATTGCAGGGAAATCGCGTGTTTTTTTATAGAACGCTACTCTTTCTTTAAAATCTTCGACAAGTAACTTGCCTCCAGACATACCGGTATGAATTTTAATATCATGCAGGTTGGTTGCTTGAAAACCCATATCTTTCAGAGTTAGCAAAGGTTGAGATTTAAATTGAGCAAGATTTGAGATCCATGGCTCAATATCAAAACGAGGTATCGTAGTTTGACTAAGTTTTTTTAAGTAATTATTTTTATAGGGCGTAAAAACGGTATAAGGCTTTTCGAGCGCCGTAAGGATTTCATTTTTCTCAAAGACTACTTGATCTTTAAAATCATGAAATGCAATCTTTTTTGAGGTCGCAAGATTTTTAATACTCTCATCTCTTGCTATTGCGGCTGGCTCATAATCTCTATTAGTGAAGATAGCCTCAATTTTAAATTGATCGATTGCAAAAGACATAGCTTCAAAAGCTTTGTCGTGTAATACAATCAGATCCGATTTTTTTTGCATTAGACTTTCTTTAAGTTCTTTTACGCTTTCCCATATAAATTCGACCCGTCTATCTTCTTTATTTTTTAAAGCATTTAAAATTTCTTTATCAAAAATAAATATACAAAAAACATGTTCTGAGTCTTGCAATGCATGCGAAAGAGCAGCGTGATCATAATCACGCAAATCTCTTCTAAACCAAACGAGTGAATTTTTATACTTTTTACTCACGATGATAAGGATGATTTTCTAAGATGGAATGGGCTCTATATAACTGTTCTGCAATTAAAACTCTTATCAATGCATGAGGAAGTGTTGATTTGGAAAGGCTCCAAATTAGGTTAGCTTTTTGAAGGATATTTTCATGAATACCATCAGCACCTCCAATCACAAAAGTAATCTGTTTAAAATGCTCTGACCAGTGATTTAGTTTTTGAGCAAGCTCTTGAGATGAGAATTGAAAGCCTTTTTCATCGAGTACGATTAGAAATTCTTTTTCAATATGCGCTAAAATTTTTTCAGCCTCACTTAATTTCTTCTGCTCGATGGAGTCAAATTTTTTTTCAGGTTTGATTTCGATCAGTTGAGGCATGAATTCATGATTGAGCTTTGAAATATAGCTTTCGAAAGCTTCGTTAATCCAATTTGGCATTTTATTGCCAATCGATATGATCTTTATTTTCAATGAAGCGAACTAATTTTTTTTGCAGTTGGCTTTTTAGAAGGCGCTATCCATAATTCTTCGAGGTTGTAATAGGCCCGTGTGGTAGGAAGCATGATATGAACAATGACATCATCCACATCAACCAAGACCCATTCACCGTCTTTTTCACCTTCAACCCCATTGATATGAATATCAAGTGATTTCATTTTTTCGCAAACATTATGCGCAAGTGCTTTTGTTTGTCTTGTTGAGTTGGCGCTCGCAACGACCATAAAACTTGTAACAGTTGTAAGCTTTCTTACATCGATGACTTCTATATCAAATGCTTTGATGTCTTCAAGCGCGTCAACCACGGCTTTTTTAATATCGTTTAAGGTCATCAATATTTAAGCAGCCTGAATTTGAATAGAATCTTTTTTTGCAATAATATGATTTTTTTCGTTAACGTAGATAAGTGCAGGCTTATATTTCTCAAGTTCTAGCTCACTGTAATTTCCATAAGTCGCGATAATAATAAGATCCCCTGGGTTAGCTTTATGAGCGGCAGCACCATTAATAGAAATAACACCTGAATTTCTTTGTGCTCTGATAGCGTATGTTGTAAATCGCTCCCCATTGGTAATATTGTAGATAGCAATTTGCTCATACTCACGAATTTGAGCAGCTTCAAGTAATGTTTCATCAATGGCACATGAGCCTTCATATTCAAGTTCTGAATGAGTCACATGAACGCGATGAAGCTTAGATTTGAGCATGATTCTTTGCATATATTTAACTACAAAACTAGGTCAAAAGGATGTCCTATTATAGCTAGTTCAATCATGGATGCAAAATTCAATATTATCGATGAGACGAACTGACCCTAAAGTGGCGGCCCCTAGAATAACCAGTTGATTTTCATCGTGAACTGGGGATGCAAGCGACTGAGAAGATCGAATACTAAGGTAGTCAACAATCCAACCAGATGCATTTAAAGATTGAGTAGCAAAAGCTTCAATCTCATCAAAAGACAAGCTTTTTTTGATAGCTTTTTCTTTCATGCTATTCAATGTCTGGAATAGTTGTGGCGCCTTTTTTCTATATTCCACATTAAGTAAACTATTTCTTGAGCTTCTTGCTAGGCCATCATCATGCCTCACCGTATCGATACCGATAATATTAATCGGCAAATCAAGTTGTTTCACAAGTGCTTTGATTAAGAAAAGTTGCTGAAAATCCTTTTTTCCAAAAAAAGCCATTTCTGGCTGGACAAGATTAAATAGCTTGTACACCATTATTGCAACACCCTCAAAATGACCTGGCCTAAATTTGCCACATAAATCATAAGCAATTTGGGGCAAATGCATTGCAAATGTCTGCAATGAATCAAGCATTTCACTTTCGGAAGGCGCAAATACAAAAGGCACACCAATTTTTTTAAGTATAGATAAATCTTCTTCTAGAGTTCTCGGATACCTTTTAAAATCTTCAGTCGAATTAAACTGAAGTGGGTTAATAAAAATACTTACTACAACATACTCCGTTTTTTTAAAGGCTTCCTGAATAAGCGTAAGATGCCCTTCATGAAGATTGCCCATAGTAGGAACAAAAGCTATATTTGTCAGAGGTTTTAAGGCGTTAATTAATTCATATTTGGTATGAATAGTCTGCATGTTTATGAATGATTTTTTATGAATTGCAAAAGAAAGTCTTTGACGATTCCAGTCTTATGAGGAGAAGTTGTTTCGTTCACATAGAGATCATGCGAAGCTTTAGAATTAATAAGTAAATCATGCAAGATAAATACTTCTCCATTGCAATCTTGTCCTGAATGAAAGCCGATTGTCGGAATAGACAAAGCCTCTGTAATTTCTTTTGCAGAATCTTCAGGAACAGAAGAAAGGACTATCATATCAGCGCCATATTTTTCAAGCACCTTAGCATCCTCTAAGATAGTCTCTAACGATTTTTTTAATATATCTTGGATAGTTTTATTATTTGCATCATGAACACTTTGAGGCATATACCCTATGTGCCCGCATACTTGAATACCTTTTGCTTTTAAATACTTCACAATAGGCGCTAATGATTTACCCCCTTCGAGTTTAACCATATCTGCACCAGCTTCAATAAGCGCTGAAGCATTTTTATAAGCGACCTCATTCGTACTATAAGTATTGATAGGTAGGTCGCTAATAATAAATGAGGATGAAGCGCCTCGCGATACTGCTTTCGTGTGATAAATCATATCGTCCAGAGAAACATGATGTGTATTCTGATCACCTTTAATGACCATTCCTAAAGAATCTCCAACTAGAAGGGCATGCACACCAATAGATTCTAAAAGGGAAGCAAATGTTGCGTCATAGCAAGTTAACATGGCAATTTTTTTACCATCTTTTTTCATGGATTTAAAAGACGATAAGTTCATATGAGTTGGGGATTAAAAAATTCTCGATTACTTTTAATGTTCATAATTCTTTTGATTAAAAGATCAATTGCATTTTTATCTTTAAGGATATCTAAACTCTCATTATTAAGAATTAGTACAGGAGAGTAATCATAACTATGAAAAAATTCACTATAAGACTCAGCTATTGCCTCTAAGTATCGCGTTGAAATATCTATTTCAAAATCAATATTTCTTTCTTTAATTCTTTTCTCTAGCGTTTCTACCGAGGTTTGAATGTAAATAATAAGGTCGGGTTTAGGTGCTTTTAATTGTAAGTGTGAAAAGATTTGATGGTATAGCTTAAACTCCTCTTCATCTAAATTAATCTTTGCAAAGATAGGATCTTTTTCAAGAAAAAAGTCTGCAATGATTGATTCCTTGAACATATCTTTTTGTGAAATTTTCTGGATTTGATCAGCCCGTTGAAACAGAAAAAATAATTGCGTTGATAGTGCATAACGCTTCATATCTTCATAAAACTTAGGTAAAAAAGGGTTTTTTTCAGATTTTTCACTTAAAAAATGTACTGAGAATCGATCAGCTAAAATCTTTGCGAGCGTTGATTTTCCTGATCCAATAGGACCTTCAATTACAATATAGGGGAATTTATCAAAGATATTCATAGGGTTATACGTTTAGCACTTTCAGGGTCGAGTCCTTTGGCTATTTTAGCGATATCTCCAATATGAGGAATAGAAATATTTGCATTAATTTCTTGAAGTGGAAAAATTACAAAAGCTCTCTCATGCATTCTTGGATGGGGAATGACAAGTTTAGGGTCATTGATTTCCAGGTCTTCGAATAAAATAATATCTAAGTCAAGCGTCCTTGGTGCATTAGCAAAAGAACGTACTCTTTCATGCAAAAGCTCTAAAGATTGGAGCTCTGATAAAAGCTCGTGGGGGCTAAGTTCTGTTTTTACTAATACGACAGCATTAACAAAATCAGGTTGATCTTCATAACCTAAAGGCTTGCTCACATATAGACTCGATTTCTGTATGAGTGTACTTTTTGGTAAGTTTGCAATTTCATCACATGCGGCGATAACTTGCTTTAAGGGCTCCGCAAGATTACTTCCTATTGCAATATAAGCTCTAGCACTCATTCTGAATTATTTACGTGTCAGGTTTTTAACCATTAATGATTTTTCGTGATGGTCGGCATCAATAAATGCAGTCCACCATATACCAATATTTTTATCTAACTGATTAGATTCGCATCTAAGTAACATAAAATCATACGCGGCTCTAAATCTAGGATGTAGTAATAATCGATATATTTTTTTAGGAGATTGGTTTTCAAATCGTGGCTGCAATCGCCAAATTTCTTTCATAGTAATTGTGAAGCGCTTATGAATAGGAAAAAGTTTAATTTGGTTTTCGATGACTTCATCGATCGCTTGATTTAATCCTGCAATAGAATGTTTCAATTCGAGATTGTATCGATCCCATAGGACATCCACTTGGTGCCACAATAAAAATGAAAATAAGAAGCTTGGGTTACATGATTTATCTTGGTTAATTCTAAGGTCAGTATTTTTAAGGCCATTTGAAATAAAAAGATCAATATCCTTTGATTCAGATTCTGGGCTTAAGAAAAACTGCGAGTAAATATTTTCATCTTGCATCACTCTATAACTATTCAATGCATGACCTGTTAAGAAAAACTTGATGACTTCATCGAATAACCTCGAATGAGGAATGTCATGCAGTAAAGGCACTAATTTTTTTATAGGGGCTCGTGAAGTTTCATTAAGCGCCATATTAAGTTTTGCGCATACACGGAAGGCTCTAAGTATGCGAATTGGATCTTCTTGATATCTTTTTTCTGCATTGCCAATGATTCGAATAATGCCACGATTAAGATCTTCTAACCCATCATGAAAATCGACAAGTTTGTGATATGAGGGACTATAAAACATAGCATTAATTGTGAAATCACGTCTTACGGCATCCTCTTCAATTGTGCCATAGTGATTATCATCTTTAATAATAGACCCATCAGCCTGAGGTATTTCTTTTTGTTGCGATCGATAAGTAGAAACTTCAATAACTTCACGACCGTAAATTACATGAACTAACTTAAATCTTCTTCCAATCATCCTAGATCGCTTAAATAAATGATGTATTTGATCTGGTGTAGCATTTGTAACTACGTCAAAATCTTTAGGCTTAATACCAAATAGAAGATCGCGCACAGCCCCTCCTACAAGATAGGCTTCAAAGCCGTTTTCTTCTAGCACTTGAATCGTTTTAATTGCATGGACACTAATAAGGCTGATATCGATTTTTTTAAAATCGATTTCGAAATTTGATTTCTTAGATTTCTTAAATTTTTTAAAGAAGGATTTAAGTGTTAATGGGGTAGATGACATTAAATAAGATCTGTACTAATTGATATTTTTTTTCCAAAAAACATCTTTAACTTTTTTATGTTTATTGATTACCCTCGCAAGGACGAATAGTAGATCCGAGAGTCGATTAATGTATTGAAGAGAAAATGGATTGATACTATCTTCAGCGTTAAGCTTAAATATAGCTTGCTCAGCTCTTCTGCAGATCGTTCGTGCCATATGACAAAAAGCCGCAGGCCTTGATCCGCCAGGAAGAATGAATTCTTTCAAAGGGGGTAAATTTTTATTGTATAGCGTAATAATTTCTTCTAATTTAAGCACATCTTTTTTTTGAATAATTTTATGCCCAGGCATTGAGATTTCACCGCCTAGATTAAATAAATGATGCTGAATAACAGTAAGGATTTTATTGATTTTAGGTGGCAAGCTTTCTGTAAGCATGAGCCCAATCATTGAATTAAGTTCATCAATTGCACCCATGGCTATGATTCGGCCACTAAATTTTTTAGTTCTAGAACCATCTCCAAGGCCTGTAGATCCTTTGTCGCCAGTTTTGGTAAAGATTTTTGATAAACGGTAACCCATGATTTTCCTTTTCTAATCCATTGTACATTAAGCTTGCTATCATCTATATTTAGATTTAGATAAAACTTAAATTAAACTCATGACCCCATCTCAAAATTATTCTATTGGCGTGATTGATTCCGGTGTGGGCGGCATTTCAGTACTGAAATGTATTCGAGATTATTTGCCACATGAGAATTTAATATATGTAGCAGATTCTAAATTTGCACCCTATGGCGAAAAAACATCTGAAGAAATTACGCGTCGCGTGTTAACTGTTTTTGAATTTTTAGATATGCATAAACTCAAATCAGTTGTGGTAGCTTGCAATACTGCTACCGCAGCTTCAATCCAAATACTCAGAGACCAATTTAATTACCCAATTATAGGAATGGAGCCGGCAGTCAAACCAGCTTCGATGCTATCTAAAAATAAGGTGGTCGGTGTATTAGCAACATCAGGTACTTTATTAAGCGCTAAATTCTCAGCTCTATTAGAGCATCATGGCAGCGATATTCATTTTATTACTCAGCCATGTTCTGGGTTGGTAGAACTTGTTGAGCAAGGTGATTTTAAAAGCCCAGATCTAATGGCTCTTTTAAAGCAATATATTGATCCTCTTTTGAAAGAAAATATTGATACACTTGTATTGGGATGTACTCATTATTCTTTCCTTAAGCCTATTATTCAAGTAATGATGCCAAGCCATATTGAAATTGTAGATACAGGCGATGCGGTAGCTAAACATTTGAAACATATTTTAGTAGAAAAAAAATTACTTAGTCTTAGCCATACAGCAGGAAAGTTAGATTTCTGGACTAATAGCCTCGATCCGAATGCTGCAAGTGTTATTGAAAAACTATGGGGTATGGATTCAAATACTTTTAGTTATAAAGGTCTATGGAGTTAATTTATTTTAGTTTATATGTTGCACCACAATAAGGGCACGATACAGTACCCGTTTTTGTAATATCTAAAAATACTCTTGGGTGAGATGAGAATAAATTTTCTTTTTGTGTGGGACAAAATAGTGGAAGATTTTTTTTATCTACAGCGATAATTTTTTGATTCATATTTAAACGTAGGTTAGCCAATCTGCATATTTCTTCGATTTACCAGAAACAGCATCAAAATAGATACTTTGTAATTCCTTAGTTACTTCTCCCCGATGTCCTGAACCAATAACTCTTCTATCTAGTTCTTTAATTGGCGTTACTTCAGCAGCTGTCCCTGTGAAGAAAGCCTCATCCGCAGTATAAACTTCATCACGTGTAATTCTTTTTTCTATCACTGGGATTTTTAAGTCGCTGGCGATTTGAATAATAGTATCTCGAGTAATACCTTCTAGTGCACTCGTGAGATCAGGTGTAATCAGTTTATTATGTTTTACGATAAATATATTTTCACCAGAACCTTCAGTTACAAAACCATTGACGTCAAGTAATAGAGCCTCATCATACCCATCTTGAATCGCTTCTTGATGCGCGAGAATAGAGTTCATATAGTTACCATTAGCCTTAGCTTTGCACATGGTCACATTTACGTGATGCCTAGAGAAAGAAGAAGTTTTAACGCGAATTCCATTTTCGAGCGCCTCTTTTCCCATGTATGCACCCCATTCCCATGCGGCAACAATTACATGAGTAGATAAAGCTTTTGCTGAAATACCCATAGCTTCAGCGCCATAAAAGGCCATAGGCCTTATATATGCAGATTCTAATTTATTTTCTTTTACGGCTTTTTTGTGAGCCTGCATAATGACATTTTTGTCATAAGGCATTTTCATACCAAGAATATGTGCAGAATTAAAGAAACGATCAGTATGTTCTTTAAGTCTAAAAATAGCAGTAGCTTCACTTGTTTTATAGGCCCTGACCCCTTCAAACACGCCCATACCGTAATGAAGCGTATGCGTGAGCACATGGGTTTTAGCTTCACGCCAAGGCGTCATTTCGTTATCAAACCAAATGTATCCGTCACGGTTTTCCATTGATGTTGGGATTGCCATAGTTTTCCTTAAATTGGTAATACTTTGTTAGGGTTCTATCAGGCTTATTGCCATTTATTAACATGATAAAATGAATCGCTTTTATTGAGAAATATATTATGAAAAAAATTTTATTTTTATTGTCAGTCTTAATTTGTCTTGTGGCGTGTCAAAAACCTCAAGAGCAAAGCTTTATAGGCACAGACATTGGCTCCGTTTCTATGAATACCACGTTTAAGTTACACGATTTTAATGGACACATAAGAACATTGGAAGATTTTAAAGGAAAAGTTGTTGTTCTTTTTTTTGGATTTACGCATTGTCCAGATATATGCCCTACCACTATGATTGATCTTAAAAAAACTATGGCTTTACTAAAAGACAAAGCTTCGGCTGTGCAGGTTGTTTTTATTACTTTAGACCCTGCTCGCGATACTGAGGCTGTATTGAAGAAATTTATCCCAGCATTCAATGATTCTTTTATAGGACTTACTGGCTCAGAAGCTGATATTGATAAAGTAGCAAGCCAGTTTAAGATTTTTCATAAGAAAGTGAATGATGGAAGCAAAGCTGGATATACGATTGATCATAGTGCCGGCCTTTATATTATTAATAAAGACGGAAAAGTTAAACTTCACATGAGCAATGAACAAAAGCCTGAAGAAATGGCGAGCGACCTCGAAAAACTTATTTAGCCAACAAGGTATAAGTCGCTAGAGAGCGTTTTGAGTTCTTTTTCTGACGAGCGATATTCAGGTAGTACTTTTTCAACTTCTTCCCAGAAGCGATTCGAATGGTTCATTTCTTTGAGATGAGCTAATTCATGGCAAATTACATAATTGATAATATGTGGCGGTGCCTGGATGAGCCTCCAGTTCAGTCTAATTTCTCTTTTTGTATTACAGCTTCCCCATCGAGATTTTGCGTTTGATAGATAAACCTCAGAAGGATGTACGTTTAGTTTGACACTAAATACTTCCACTCTTCGAATAAAATCTTTCAATGCTTTTTCTTTGAGCCATTTTGAAACAAGCTTCGCAGAGTGGATTGGATCATGAATACGATTTGTATCAACATGCAATACGTCCTTATCCTGAAGGACTGAATTTGTTTTGCTGACCTTAAGACTTAAGATAACTTTATTACCTAAAATATGAATTAACTCACCCGTCTTCCAACTAATTTTCTTTTTTTGTTTTAGTTGATGGGAGAGTTTTTCTTGGATCCAATCCAGTTTTGGCTTAATAAGTTCTTCAATGCGCGATCTTGGAATGAGAATGGGTGCATGAATGACAAGACCTTCATGATCAACTTTTAAGCCAATAGTTCTTCGATTTCTTCGTTTCAAGAGGTATTTGATCTTTTTGCCACTAGGTAAAAATAGTTCAAGGTTGGTAGGTTTTAAATTAATCATTTAAAAGTAAAACCTCCTTCTCAATCCAATCTTCAGTCAGTTTAATAATTTGATTGGGCGCTTTGCCTTTAACATCGATGGGCTTACCGATGCTGACTTGGATAGTTCCAGCTTTTTTAAGGATTGAATTTTTTGGCCAAAATAGACCTGCGTTATGTGCAACAGGAATGACTTGCGTATTTGTTTTGGAAGCAACCCAAGCACCACCAATATGATATTTGCCTTTTTGTCCCGGAGGGGTGCGAGTGCCCTCAGGAAACATTACAATCCAAAAGCCCTTTTTAAGTCGATCAAGACCTTGGATAAGAATTTGTTCTAGGGATTTGCGTCCAGCTTTTCGGTTAATGGCGATCGGGGATGTCATAGCGAGACCCCATCCAAAAAAAGGAACCCATAACAGTTCTTTTTTTAGAACCCAAACTTGCGGAGGAAAAATTTTTTGAAAAGCAAGTGTTTCCCAAGCTGATTGATGTTTGGAAAGTACAATTGATGCTGTAGAACCTATGTTTTGCTCCCCTTTGACAACAAAATTTAGATTACAGGAAATTCGAAGCCAATATAACATTGTTTTTGCCCAAACTGAAATAAATTTATATCTGGCAATCGGCGGGAAGGGAAATGTGAGAAGGGATGCCAAGGTAAATGGAATTGTAAAAATCCACATGCCGATTAGAAAAATAATGGATCGTAAATAAAGCATTATTTTTTGATTAAATATACTCCGTAATAATTCTTTGTGTTGCCTCAGCAAGATTCTCACAGATCCAAGTATTTTTGGGTAGCCCACCCTTTGCAAGTGTTTCTTCGCCTTTACCAGTTTTGACAAGTATAGGTTGCGCACCCACTGAATCAAAAGCCTCTAAGTCTCTTAGTGAGTCACCAATTGCCGGAACTTTGTCTAAACTCACAGAAAAGCGATGAGCAATTTCTTTTAACATACCGGGTTTGGGTTTGCGGCAGTCACAATTCTCTTCTGCTCTATGCGGGCAAAAGAAAATAGCATCGATATGTCCGCCTTGTTGAGAGAGCAGTTTAAACATTTTTTCATGGATAAGATTGAGGGTTGATACGTCGATGAGACCGCGACTAATGGCTGACTGATTGGTGGCTATTACAACTTTAAAACCAGACTGGTTTAAAACTGCAATAGATTCTAAACTGTCTTGAATAGGAATCCATTCGTTAGGCGTCTTTATAAAATTGACGCTATCTTCGTTAATGACGCCATCTCTATCTAAAATGACTAATTTCATAAATTTAAGAGGAGAGTTGAGATAAATCAGCAACCAAATTCATTGCTGAATGAAGTTTTTCAAGAAGTGCCAGTCGATTCATTTTGAGTGATTCATCTTCTGCATTTACCATCACGTCATTAAAGAATTGATCGATCGGGCTTTTAAGTTTACAAAGTAATTTAAGTGAGCCTGCGTAATCTTTTTCCTGATATTGTTTTCTGGCTTCAGCGTCCACTGCATCTAATGTTTTATGAAGATTAATTTCAGCCTCATCTTTAAGAAGAGAGCGGTCAATTTTTAAAGTCGTTTTAAGGGCGGCTTTTTTAAGGATATTACCTACTCTTTTATTTGCTGACGCTAGGTCTTTTGACTCAGGCAAAAGTAAAAATTCCTTAATTGCATTAAGTCTTTTAGGTATTTCATTAATTTGTCCTGACTCTATTGCCAATACCGCTTCAATATCTAGCGCAGCATATCCTTGCTCTTTAAAGAAGTTAGCAAGGCGGTCATAAATAAAAGGGTGAAGATCTTTCGACTCACTTAATTGGGTCGCTCGAATAGATTCGGAAATCATGTTGTTTAAGTTTAAATCAATATTTTTATCTATCAGGATTCGAATAATGCCGATAGCCTGTCGTCTAAGCCCAAAAGGATCTTTATCCCCAGTAGGCTTTTCCCCAATACTAAATAAACCTATTAAGGTTTCAATTTTGTCAGCAAGCGCTACGACATCTCCTACAGTACTTCTTGGTAGCGTATCCCCAGAGAATCTTGGCTTGTAATGATCCTCAATCGCAAATGCTACCTCTTCTGAGATACTTTCATTGAGGGCATAATATCTACCCATAATGCCCTGAAGCTCAGGAAATTCGCCAACCATATTTGTCGATAAGTCAGCTTTTGATAGATCGGATGCAAGTAGAGCAGCATCTAATAATTTAGAGTGATTTAAAGTTTTTACAATGAGGGATGCGATTAGTTTAACTCTAGCTGATCTATCAGCCTGTGATCCAAGTTTATTGTGGTAAACGATATTTGCGAGCTGAACAAGATATTCTTTGAGAGGTTTCTTTTTATCTTGTGCATAAAAAAATTCTGCATCCGATAGTCGAGGCCTAATAACTTTCTCATTTCCTTGAATGATGAGATCAGTATTTTTAGGAGAGATATTTGAAACAATTAAAAATTGATTTGCGAGCTTTTGATTTTTACCAATCAAAGGAAAATATTTTTGATTAGCTTTCATAGTTAAGATTAGACATTCTTGAGGTACCTCAAGAAATTTAGATTCAAATTCACCCACTAAAACATTCGGATATTCAACCAGCGCTGTTACCTCCTCAAGAAGACCTTCATCATCAATTGGAGTAAGTTGGTTTGATAGACTTAATGCCTTTTCTTTAAGGCTATTTTTAATTAAAACTTTTCTCTCTTCAAAAGAAACGATGACTGAACCTTCTGCTCTCATTTGGTGAGCATATTCGTCAGCATGTTTAACTTCGATAGATTCTTTTTTAGATTCGAAGCGATGCCCTAATGTTGTTCGATTAGATTCAACACCCAATACATTTGCTTTAATAATATTAGCGCCATGCAGAACGATTAATCCATGTGCTGGCCTTACAAAATTAACAGTGGTCCATCCATCAGAAAGTTGGTAAGACATCATTTTCTTTATGGGTAAACGTGTGAGACTTGATGAAATACATTCAGAAATAATGTCTTTTAGTTTTACACCTTCTATATTTTTATCGATATACAAAACATCAGCATCGTTTTCATTTTTTGTGACTATGCGATTAATTGCTTTTTCATCTAAGCCGATTGCGTATAATTTTTTTAATAAAGCCTCTGTTGGTTTTTTCGAAGCATCAAGCCCGACGGATGCTGGCATCAGTTTGACAGATACATTTTGATTTTCAGCTTCATCCTTCACATCTTTTAAATGTATACCGATTCTTCTTGGGGTTGAAAAAATAATTTCTTCGGATATTTCACTTACAAGGTTTTGTTTTGCAAGAAACTCTTTAATGTTTTTTCCAAAAACAATTCCAAGTTGCTTTTGCGATTTCGGTGGTAACTCTTCTGTTAGCAGCTCAACAAGTAAATTATCTAATTTCACAATTTAACAGTCTTTTTTGCATTGAGTTGATCGATAATTTCTTTTGCATGATTTTTGTCAGCCAAAGGAAAGCCTAAATTTGCTCGGCTTAAGAGGTAGCTATTAGCTACATTTCGAGCTAGGTTTCTAATGCGACCAATATACTCTGCTCTCTCAGTTATACTGATTGAGCCTCTAGCATCCAAGAGATTAAAAGAATGGGCTGCTTTTAATACTTGCTCATATGCTGGAAGAGCTAAATGTTGAGTTATAAGATGATTGGCTTGTTTTTCATGAGCGGTAAAAGCTTGAAATAAAAATTCAGCATCACTATGTTCAAAGTTGTATGCGCTTTGTTCAATTTCATTTTGAAGATAGACATCGCCATATTTTAAATTACCCGTCCAAGTGAGATCGTATACGTTATCGACACCTTGGATATACATAGCAAGCCTTTCGAGACCGTAAGTGATTTCTCCTGTGATAGGCTTACAATCAATTCCACCTACTTGTTGAAAGTAAGTGAATTGAGTAATTTCCATTCCATTCAACCAAACTTCCCAACCCAGGCCCCAGGCACCTAGCGTAGGATTTTCCCAATCATCCTCTACGAAGCGAATATCATTTTCTTTAAGATCAAATCCAAGCGCTTTGAGTGAGCCCAAATAAAGATCCAAGATATTTAATGGAGAGGGCTTTAGAACAACTTGAAGCTGGTAATAATGTTGAAGTCTATTGGGGTTATTTCCATAGCGACCATCTTTTGGACGTCGACTCGGCTGCACATAAGTTGCTTTCCATGGTTCAGGCCCCAGTGACCTTAAAAAAGTTGCGGTATGAGAAGTGCCTGCCCCAACTTCCATATCGTAGGGCTGAAGAATTGCACATCCTTGGTTAGCCCAATAATTTTGAAGTTTGAGAATAATGTCTTGAAAAGTTAATTGCATAATGAATTGATCTCTAATTCAAGCATTCTACTTCTTTTTCAATATCGATAAAAGTTTTGAATGTCTCATAATCCATCCAAGAATCACAATGAAACATAAAGAAATAGTAGGCCAGTTGCCAAATTGAACATAAGGCGTTGCATTTTTAAATCCTTGAATAGAACCTTCAAGGACAGCTTCAGTAAATGTTGGGAGCATTGCAGTGACAATACCATGTTGATCAATAATAGCTGTTACGCCAGTATTTGTAGATCGAATCATCATCCTTCCTGTTTCTATCGCTCTCGCTTGAGAAAATTGTAAATGTTGATGTGCAGCAATAGATTTTCCATACCATGCATCATTACTTACATTCGCAAGAAGAGTGGCAGAGGGAAGTGCATGAATAATTTCTTCACCGAAAACATCTTCATAGCAAATATTAAAGGCAATCTTTTGGTTTCCGATAGCCATAAGAGACTGGTCAACGTCGCCCCTTGATAAATCATTCATAGGGATATGAAGATAATGTGTATAGATATACTGAAAAATAAATTTAAAGGGTATGAATTCGCCAAATGGAACCAAATGAGATTTTCGATAAACCTGTGATGAATCTTTGCCTAAACTGAATACCACATTGAAATATGAATTGTCTTGGCGCTCGATCGCGCCGATCAGAATATTACCTTCTTGCTTGATCGCGTGAACTAAAGTCGATTGTTTAAATGTTGCTGGAACGTATTCGACCAAGAGCGGCAAAGCCGTTTCGGGCAGAAGAATAATTTGACCTTTTGTTTTTTGAATTAAATTTTGATAAGTATCTAATGTTTGCGTGATTGCTTCTTTTTGCCATTTAATGTCTTGGGCGATATTGCCTTGAATAAGCGATACAGATATAGGCTTTCC
>BJGS01000007.1 GCA_014190615.1 Methylophilaceae bacterium | reverse complement strand
TTCGAGGAGTTAAAACGCGAGAAGATTAAACAGAAGGATGCGGATGTTTCTGCGCTAAAAGAACCTCCTTATAAATTACTCTTCATTCCTGCGAATAACAGCGCTAGTTCTGTTGTTCAAACACTCTGTGAAAATGATGGGGCAGGGATTCTGTTTTCAACTGAAGCGGATACTTTAGCCAATGCCCTGGCGCAAGATTGGGGTAATTTTAGCGATGTACTTCGTGCAGCATTTCACCATGAACCCGTTGAGATGCAACGAAGGCAAAATCGAGAACACTTTTCTGTGGAGCGTCCCCGCTTATCAGTTTTACTTACTGGGACACGTGGTCAAGTCATTCGATTAATACCCGATACAGAGAATGGATTGTTTAGCAGATTCATGTTTTACTCGTTTCCTGCTGTCCCAACCTTTAGAAATGTATTTGACCATCGCGGGACAGATCCCGGCCACACTTTTCGTAAGGTGGGACAAATGGTAAAAGAAATGTATTTGTTTTTACAGGGACAAACCCAAGCTTTAGAGTTGTATTTGGTGAAGGAACATCAAGATAGATTCATCAAGCAGTTTCAATTGCTAACCCATGTGGCACATAAGGATTCCGGGACGCCAATCCTGGCCACAATCCATCGATTGGGATTGATTTGTTTTCGAATGTCGATGGTGTTCACCACTATGAGGTATTACTCTCAAACAAAGCGGGACAAGAAAAGTGAAATAAAAATACAACCTACCGACTTGGAGATTTCTGGTGAAATCGCTTACACACTGCTGTACCATGCAAACATGTTGGTTGCAGACATGAAAAATGGCAGTAAGTATATACAGCAGCAGGCAAAACAGCAACGATTTTTTGACATTCTACCCGTTGAGTTTAATTGGACGTTGGCGGTGGGGTTGGGACAAAAACTGAATATGTCTCCTTCATCTGTAAGACGATATTTATTGGGGGGTGAATTTGAGCGAATAGGCAAGGGGCAATATCGCAAAGTAATCAAAGAGGTAGCCGGTGAACATTGAACATATGAATAAATGAACATAAGAGAAAACATCGATGCAAGACCAAGCACTAATCAAAAGAGCCCTTGAACTACATGAAATGGGCAAAAGCATCAGACAGATTGCTGGAGAGCTTAAAACTAGCAAGAGTACAGTATTTCGGTGGCTAAATGGCCAATCAGGCAATGGAGGCAATGCATTGCCCATTGACCTTTTTGCCATAGCCACCAACACACAACAATCAATCAACCAAAAAAATAAATACGATATGGAAAACAACAACGAATTCAACAAATTTGAGCGTGAAATCGCTTTAAAGAGATTGCAATTGGAGCATGAACTCGAATTGCGCAAATTGGTCCAACAGGACAGAGAACTGGAGCTACGAAAACGAGAATTGGAGCTGAAGCATTTAGAGAAAGATGCCATTTCCAGACAGCAACAGATTGAAGAACGAAAAATCAATCATGGCTTAAAGGTTTGGATACAGAAGGAGAGAGCGAACTTGGATGAAGTTGATGACGAAGAGATTGAAATGGATCTTGCTACTTTTAAACGCCATCACAAGGTGCTCAGAAAATTATGGGAACAAGTTCAGCAGCACGTGTCAGTATACGGCATCGATACCGAAGCGCATATGGGATATGACAATTTGAAGTCCCTCATGGAAATGCTTAATGAAGAACTGGGAAATGCAATGGAAGAAAAGGACGAGGATGATGAGGATTCAGATATCACCGTTTCCTATGAATACGACGATGATTCCATTGAATTCATTGAAAATCTAGAAAATTCCGATTTTTTCAGCTGATTTTACCACGGAATTCCCGCAAAATTCCCGCAAAATTCCCATGGAATTACTTTTATTCCGTGGGATTACCGTGGAATTACCGCGGAATTACTCGTTAAGTACTAAAAATTACCATGAAATGAATGAACGCGGTATTTTTTATAGTAAAAATAGTATTTATGAGGTAGTATCCTATAAAGTGTGTAAACGGAAAAGGTATTCTGAAATTTTTTGAGCCCATTAAGAACGGTAAAATGAGCCCATATTGAGCCCTTTCGCTTGGTTTTAATTCGTTGTTAAATAAGGGTTGTAAAGATTTTGTTGAATCTTGTATTCGATTCTTGAGCCCTTTGAAAATATTTACTGACCAAGTCTGCAAGATTCTATATAGCCAGCTCTAAATAATGTATTCTTATTGTAAATCAACATAACACATATGTGATATACTTGGAACGGATAATCTCTTGAGCAAAAAGCGATGGTTCTATTTCAATTAGAAAATGACTTTATGGAGGTTTTGTGTATTCTATACTCAATGGAGTATTGGCTTATACAGTGAATTAACCCCCTGCGGTTTCCGTAAAGTATTAATATTTTATAAACGGGGCAAGTAAACTGCAATTCTTGCAAGTAACTGTTCAAATTCGGGTTGCCCGTTATAATACAGTTTGGAAGTGGATTGGTACCGCTTTTGGAATGATTCTCTTATCTCTGAATCGCTCAATAATAGAGCAGGATGTTCTCGAAGTGGTATTTGGTTGTCAGCGCCTTTTATTCTTGCTGCTTTGTGGGCTAAATATTCATGTGTGCCAATGAAAGTTTGTATCTCGGAATTACCAAGCAGGCAATAAACGTCATAATATTGGCGCATGAAGTTTTTATCATCAGAAGCTCCAGGGTTTTCTCTGTTCCGATATTTGCGGACTATGGTTTGAATTTTTTCAACTAGGGTGTAACCTGGATGATAGCATTGTACCCCTGTTGCCGTATTGTTTATATAATTGATGTGTGCTCCTATTGAAATCAGGTGTTCCCATATCCACGAAGAAATGTCGATGGGGCTATTGGGTGTTACGGTGTCGAATCCCGCTTCTAATAAAATCCCATCTTTAAGCCCTTCCAAAGTAGGGGTATGACTTTCATAGTATAGTCTTATGCCTCCACTTCGGAATTTTTCTTTGTCATCAAATTCATGGTCTCTAACAATTTCAATAATCCCATTTATCGAAAGCGAATTTGCAAACACATCATAGAATTCTTTGCGCGCAGCTTTCACTTGTGATTTGTCTTCTTTCCCTTCAATGGATAAGCCAAAATTTGTACGAATGTGAATGTCTATATCCTCTGAAAATCTATGAATTAACCCATAGCCTTTTGATAACGAGGTTCCTCCTTTTAATTCAAATTCAATTCCTTGTTGTTGCAAGGAGTACAAGGTATGCATGATCCAATAATCTTTTTCAACCAAAGTAATATCAATACCTTTTTTGGTTGATACAATGGAGATTAGCTCTTTGAATTCAGGGTCGTTATGTATGAAATCAAGCATGCTGGAATACGTATCGAACTATTGATTTTAATTTACGTTTTGTTTTACCATTTCCATAAAGCTGAGTTGCCTTCATCAAAGCATCAGCATTAAAGCTGTCAATGTTATTAGGTAATTTATCCAAAGTTTGCGATTGGTCTTCCGCAAGATCTTCAATATTATTTAATAAATCAACAAGTAGGTATTCTCTTGTGATAATCTTGGGAAACGACGACTTCAACTTGAATTCAAATGTCTTTCCGTTGAGTTGAAATTCCCCTTTTCGCTTATGATTATATACCCAAGTTGTATTGTATAGCTGCGTGAGGCCAAGTCCTAGCGAATTGAATGTATTTGGGGACACCAAAAGAAAATCTTCGTCTTTTAAAAAACGTTCTACTACTTGACGGTCATCTGGCGGGACAACACCAAATTTTGATTGCTTTGGTGCGTAATACAAGCCTTGGTTCAATTTTATCAATGTTCCGTCTTTAGTGAGCGTTGCCAAATGCCTATCTATGGCCGTGGAGTAATATTCCAGGTCAGAACGGCGATACACTTCACCCGGCTTGATATGTTGACGGAGTAAATCCATTTCTCTTGATACAAAAGTAAAGGTGTTTTTTTGAATTGCATGCAAAAAACGGAAAAATTCATGCATATGGAATAAATTATTCAGCCTAAGAAATTGTTTATGTGTCATTATTTGCCCTGAAATCGTCTAAGAGCATTTGAAAGTCTAAAAAACCGTATTGTTCATTATTGGTAGAATAATCGGATAAATTGACCTCTGTTTGTCGGACTAAAATTGACCCCCGATTTATGCGACAGTTAAATGTGTAAACTTCTGAGTTAAACATAGACCAAATTGAATGTTTTAATGGGGTCAAATTACTCCGACGAAGTGGGGACCTTAAAGCGACGAACTGGGTTCAACTGCAGCGTTTTTTCCAATTAGGGTTGTGATGGCAATGGAACTTTGGTTTCTTTGGTAAAGCTGTTGAATGGTGGATTGTTTGATTAAATGGTGATCTACCAGTCCTCGCCGGCTTCTTCAATTTGGGCTAAGCGCTGCATCATGATTTGAACTTGGTCATATAAGGAATGGGTTTTAGGAATTGGAGGCGTATACATCAATCCCTTTACCTGGGCGATGGTGAAGTAATTTCGCTTTCCAATTGGAGTGGGAGTGAGCTTGCCCGCATTGATGTAATTATCGATTGTTCTGCGACTAACACGAAGCATCGCCATGACGTCTGAAGTGCTTAACCATTTGGTTGTGAAATCATCCACTGGATTCTTCAAGCTTTCCATTTCGGACTGTAAATTCATGATCATCGATTTCATTTCCATCAACTGTTCCATGAGCATTTCATTGGTGATTTCTGTCGCAGTGTTTGGTCCCATTGGCGACTAAATTAAAATCATTATTTCGAAAGAAAAAGGGTCTTAACAAATTGGTACACTTTGATACAAAAAATTAGACGGATATAGACGGCCTTAGACAGAACACACGAAAATATTTTTCTATAATCTATTCATCAATGTACATACATTCAACTCTTATCTGCTCGGCGAGGTGTGTTTTCAATAGGTCGTTGAAAGCAAATTCGATATCTGTCTACTTGTAAGAGCGATGAGTGAAGAATTACTGGGTGTCAAACTGAACTATCACTTCGAAATGGGGGGATTTATGCTACTGGAATGACTCACTAGGACGATAATCAACCCGTAAAACATCTTTCAGTAGTCTTAAGATGGGATCCTGGATTCATCTAACAAATACCCCTGAAACACTAATTTCGTTTGTCAGATAAGTGGAGAGGGATCACGCTGTGATTGTTTTATTTGCTTGTAATTTTATTGTAGTTTAAGTGTCTTGTTGGTTTCTGTATGAAATTTTCCCACACACAATTCTGAATTATTTAAGTTAGGGGAAATCATTGATGTTGTAATTATTATTTGGTGTTTTATTTCTGATTCTGATGAAATAGCTACCAATTCCTTTTGAAAGCTTTGACTTCTATCTGGTTGCATTCCTTTATCCTCTATATTATCACAGATGATAAACCTAGGGAAACGGAAGAAAGCCTTGTCAAGAGAGGCGAAAAATATGGCAAAGCGAACGCTATTTTTAAGATAAACATTAGAGCTTTCAGAAAAATTATTTTCACCATCTAATGCAAATGTATTTTTTTCAAAATCTAATGTAATATTAGTGCCTGTTGTAAATTCACGTTGGCGTCCTAAATCACTATGTAAAATTCGTAACGAGTACGATTGAATTAGTTGAAATGCACTTTCAAGACGTTTCTTTTGTTCCTTCTCTTTTGAATTAATTCTACCTTTTAGACTATCAATTTTTAACTTTAATCCAGCCAGTTCTTTTTTAATAACTTCAATTTGTTCAAGTGCTTTAAGTTGTTTAATTAAGTAATCATTTTTCGAACTTAGTTCCCCTTTCTTTATCAAAAGCTCGTCAAGTTCTTGATTTCTATCAGTTTTTACCGTTGCCAATGCCTCGTTAAGTTCTCTTTGCAATGCTCTTGCCTTCTTTTCAATTGTCGGGTAGCTTGACTTAAATTCAAGTAGTTTATGTTCCTTTTCCAGAAATAGTTTTTTTGATTCTCTGATTTGGTTATCTATTTCTTGTTGCATTCTTTTAATTTGAGATGAACCTTTGTCCTCTGGCAACTGTTGCCTACAAAGTTCACAGTGGTTTTCGTCAATTGTTGCATCTAAGGGAGATAGGCAATTGGGACAATGATTCATTTTTATATCAATGAAGGTCTCTCGAGTCAGTAAAGAATCGGATAGAGAAATTGCTCTTTTTTCAAGACTAAGTATAAAATCATGGGAATCCATAAGTTCAAACTCGAATTCATTTATTTGATTTTGCAATAATGACAAACGTCGTTTTGTGGTTAATAATTCCGCTTTTAGAGTTACTGTTTTAAGGTCTTTTTCTTCATTTTCTGACGGCGGCTTATTTTCTTGTTGTTCCTTCAATTTAAGATATTCATTAATACTTATTACTTGTCTATTGTTCTCTTCAATAAGTACATTAATGACATTAGAATTTAATTCATTGTCGGTAGCCTTAAATATTTGTTCTATTCCTTCAAATTGCTTCTTCTTTATTTCAATATCTTTTTCAGATTCTCTTAATTGTATCTTGTCTGAGTAAAGAGAATCATCATAAACTCCAAACATCAAATCCGCAATAGTTTTTCTTGTAATAGACGAATCGAAGGACTCAGTCATCAACAAATCCAATGTTAAACTTTTTTGATCAATATAAAGCATTCTTAAAACTTGATGCATAGTAATGTTACTGTCAACATCGCCACGTAACTCGGGAAAACCTAAGGACAGAAATAATGCGTTTGAAAAGCTTTTTTTATTCTCTGTTCGTCTATATGGAAATATCTGCCATCCTTCATTACCTGCTACTTTTGCTTCTTCATATGTTCCCCAAAAAATTGACATTGGTTGATTGCCAGCACTTGAGACAGTTCGTTTAATCGTAATTGGCTCAGAGTTAATTTGAACTTCTGCATAAACGTCTCCACAGTCTAATCCAGCTGTTGTCCATTTTTTAAAGTCGCCACCAAGTACATAAAAAATAAAGTTCCCTATTGTTGATTTGCCAGCCCCATTGTTGCCACGAATGATATTAACGCCATCGTGAAAAGGTTCGTCATATGCGATTTGGCCGTTTTTAGTAAAAATTACGAGCCTATTGATTTTAAGAAAAGGATTATACTGTGTCATACTTAAATTCAATTAGGCTAGTTCTTACTTTTAGTCCTAAGTGTCCATTCAAATTCATTGATGCTAACGGGCCCGTTATAAGTGTTATCAAATTAGGATTTTCTTCATTCGCTGCATTTAGTCTGACTTGCAGTTGCTGCGTAATTTTGGTTTCAGTTCGTTTTACATTACCATTTTTAAATTCAACAGGGTCAATTAATCCATATGATACAAGAGCTTTAATTGCATATAATTGAATTTGTTCCATTTTAAAGAATAGCCTTTTTCTGTCTATTATTCTTTCATATTTATTCTTTTCTGCCTGTATATATTTTTCGTATTTCTTGAAACCTTGAAAACTTTTTATTTCCAAGAGTTCTGATGGAAAAGCTAGATAAAAATCTAAAATTCCGAGTTTATCAATTTCAAGTATGTCTTTATTCTTCTCTGTTATTTGAAGAATTCTGAACATAGTATGAAATAAGTCGTATGCCTGATTATATATTAGCATTTTAATTCCATTTGATGTGGCAATTGCCTGTAAGGAAATAAATCATACCATTGATTTCATCATCATAAATGCGTAGTAAATTATCTCCGAGAATATCTTCTAATGGTCTAACTATATACTCCGAAACCAACTGGTTGATAAATTCATTGGGATGTCCTTCATTAAGTCTCGGATAAATGTTAGTTTCAAAACTCGTATAAACTTTTGCTAGAAGAAAAGCATAAATAAATTGTGCTGTTTCTGAGTGTTCGTTAATAAGTAACTTTTTGGCAAACTTCTCCTTTGATTTTTCAGCAAAATTCAGATACTCAAGTCTATTTCCATTCTCCAATTTCTTTTCTATACCTAAAATCTCTGTGTCAGTTGCATATTTCTTGAAATGCAGAAGTTCTTCAACTATTTCATTAAAAACAGCTGATTCACTTTTCTCTTTTTCAAGTCTTGCATAAAGCCTTTCTAATTGAGAATGACCTCCAAATGAAACTCTTCCAATATTATAAACGGGCTTGTTAATATCGCGGCCTGCGATATCACCATTCGCGATAGTGTTATTTGTCTGTATTACGTCATTTTTGTTGTGCTTTTCAGTCATCGATTCTATTTATTAATGTCACGCCCTGCAATATCGCCGCCAATATTATTATTTTTTTGTTTAACCTTATTTGAGTTGCCTGTCTTGTTGCCTCTTTTGATTTTAATTGTAATTGCTATTCCAGCGAACATACCAATTAATGCAAGAAGTAGAGTTTTGAAATTTTCTGATATGAATTCCATTTTGTAAGTATATGGTTACGATAATATTGTCAATTTAAATTATTCCTAACAAAACGCAAGTATTTAAAGTTATATCGATCATTGTTAGTCTGTGTTATTTGTTACTACTCTTACTTAATATTCCTAATAGTAAGAGACCTAATCCAAGTCCAACAAATCCACCAATGTGGGCTGCTTTATGGTCTTTGTCCTTTTGTTTTCTTTGGCGAGTTTTTATGAGGTCTACCTATTTCTTAAATTCTGTCTGATTTAGATAAGAAAATGTATATTCATAAGTAAGTCCACCATTGAGCAAAAGTACTTCATAATGCTTATAGTCCTCAATAGTTGCTGTATTTGTCTCAACTTCCTTAGTTAGGAACTCTAATTTACCAAATATTTGATTATTCATTGTTCCTATTCCCTTTTGGTGTGAAATTGTTGTTTTGATTGACCATCTGTATTAGCGTTTTAATTGCTCCTGCAGCTGAAGCGGATTCTAAATTTGCCCTATAAACTCGGTTTTCAATTTTGGCAATAATTGCCTGATTATTTTGAATAGTTTTCAGGATAAGGGTTTGATTTTTTTCTCAAGCTTTTGTCCTTTAAGAGTTGTGGAACCACAATTATATACAACGGTAAATTCGGTTCCATTAAAATGTGACTCTCAGTGTAAAATGCACCTTGCCCAAAAGGATGAAATGTTCTAATCAATGTCATTGTCGTCTTTTTAAACTTGTAGGTAACGCTTCGCGGCTTGGAGTTCGTTACAAAGTGGCTTATGCGAATGTGATGTCAGGCACACTGTATTTATTTCTTTTCGCTCCCTTTTATTTTTTCAATTATATCTAGGATTTTATCAAATATTTTAGGATCGTAGTCTGTTGTCTGAGTGGAGAAATTATTTGATTGATTATTTATGTTCCAATCTCTAAAAATGTCTTTTATTTCCCCAGGGTTAATTTGCTGATTAAACACTTGTAAATAAAACTTACCAAAAGATATTGCATGTATTCTATCGGCTATTTTGAGAGACTCGCTCATATATGATTTTGCCAAATTAAAACAGTATTTTGATGATGCAATTAACAGGATAATAATGAAAAGACTCTTGATAGCATAGAATATCGTTAAACTCCAATTTTCTTTTTCATTAAAAGAAGTCAGACCATTATTTGTAAACCAGACTGCAACCCCAACTCCACCAATAAGCGAAAAGAACCCAAGTAAATACCAAAAGAAAGCAATCCATATTGGTTTGCTTTGTATTTTTTATTTTCTCCTGTACAAAAAGTTAAGAGATCATCCTTTGTCGTTTCCTTGGTTTCTGGAAAATTATAAAAATCTCTTTTGATTTCCATACTAATATTAGGGTCGATTATGCAATCAGGGTCTACATCTATTTGCCAAAATGCCTCAACTACCACCGTGTAACCAGTAGCTATCGAAATATTGCCCTTGAATTTAACACTATTTTTTTTAATATAAATTACGTTTCCAATAACTTGCTCGACAAAATAATCTGTTGGTTCGATTATTTCATTTTCAATTATCAAATCATCCGCACTATATTTTTTTATCACACTTTTTTGAGTTTCTTCAATCATATGGTTTGATATTGGATTTTCATCATTAACACTCTCTTTATTGTATAATAGATATGTTAAAACTTGTGTGCTGTTTATTTCCTTGCCATCGTGAGCCAACTGATTGAAATACATGTCGTTTAGCAATTTTAACTTAACTGATTCAAATTGCGGTTTGAAACTTATAGTTGCATTAGATGAATATTCGGATTGAACTCCAAAATAGAGTTCGCCTAATTGTTCAATTGGATACCAATCAGAAATAAGTTCATATCGTATCCATTCTACGCCATTAATTTCTTTTTTGTATTTATGAAGTATTTTTAAATTGTCCATGCCATTCAAAATGTCAAAAGTTTCATTTACATATCTGAACCAAACAACTATATTCAATTGGCCGTGAATTTCCGTTTTTTCAAAGTTCAAGTCTACACTATGATTATATCTAAATTTTACAGGTTCTTTAAGTTTAAAATAATTCAACCTTTTATTAATTAAGAACATTTCAAATTTATTCTCGAAATGCATTACTTTAGGTGTTTCCAAAACAGCAAATAATCCAAGTGGCTCATTATAAATTGGATACGCATTAAAATTTATAGATCCAAGGGTGTTGTTAGGGTTGTACTTTGGTGGGTTGAACGTCCCGGGAGTGTAGAATTCGCCTACAGAAATACTGTTTTGCTTGGCTAATGTTCCAGTAATTTTCATCTCAGTCAATGTAGCAGTTGGCATGGTAGGTGGCATCGGCATCTCTGGCTCAGTATAAAATGTAGCAAATAAATTATCTGACAAAGCTCCCAATCCTCCTTTAAGTGTTTTACTTAAATCTTGACTGTATTTTTCCGCATCTTTCAACATGTTTATATATGAAGCTTCTCCTTCTGGTTTACTGCTTAATGCTACAAGTTGATATGGATTTGGATTAGTTTGATCTATTACCCATTGTTTTGCGTTATTATAGTCCTTGGCTTTAAAATTTTTATATATTACTCTAACTGCATTATTGCTTAAGCCAGTCAGAATATTACTTGGTACCAATCCCGTAAGTCCGGCATTTAATCCATTTTTAGCCAAACCCATGAGACTTCTTAGGGCTGCATTCCCTGGGTTATTGTAGTCCGCCAATTGATCTTTGTATTCCTTTAACTCTTTGTCGTAATCACTTAACATGATATCCAATGATTTATAAATTGCAAAGCCAGATCCACTGCCATTTTCTTGTTCAGTATTTATGTTTAAAAAATCATTATAGGTGGGTTGCCCATTGGCATCTCGCAAAGGTAATGTTGCGGCAATGCTCCTTCCAGTTAAATCTAAGTAGCTATTTGCGACACCAGTTAACTTCAACGTTATATCGCTGGGATAATTGCATACACAAGGATCGTAAGTGGTTTGAATTTCTACCATGAACCATTTATTAATGTTGTTAAAATTTTCAAAATGGGCACTTTGCCAATTTATTTTTGTGGGTAGATCTAGTGCTTGGTCAATACCAGCACCCAACCTAAAAATTCCACTCGTATTTGTATTTTGATTTTTTTGAACATATCCTATGTCAAGGTTGACGTGACTGTAGGTTCCTATCTCCGCAAATACATTAAAAAATAGGCGCATTTTACCGTTATATCTATTGTACAAAGCAAAATAGGGAATAGTTGGATTTTGAAGAGTTAAAGGTGTATTTACAATTGAATTGATAACCGTAGACTGGTATTCTTGCCCGTTAGGTAAATATCCAAGTCCATTCCAAATTAATTCCCAACCATCTTGCCAGTGAAAATCAAAATCGGCAATGGGTGTACCGCCAGGCTTTGCTAAAAAACCTTGATAAAATGGTGATTGCATATTTAATGGTGCGGCAACATTGTAAAAATTTGGTACCTGCCAACCTGCAAGAGGATTTAATTGTATCGCGGTAAAGGCGCCATTACTGTTGGCCGCCCAATTCCATGTGTTTAAAAAAGGGTTGGTCAAACTAGATGGATAGGCTTCTGTTAGTTCACAATTTTGTGGATCAGCGGGATTGGTGATTATTCCTTTATCCCCATAGCAATCTTGGCAATTTTGCCCATATGCAGAATAAGAAGCAAATAAAAAAATTAATAAATATATAGTTCTCATTGTATTTTCCTTCCTTTAAAATAAATACGTGGTGTTATTTGGTGCTTTTCATCTCTAAATAAATAGTTCCCATTTATTTCTAGTGTTACAGGGTTTACTCTTATCTCTCCATCGTAAGGGATATAATTAAGACCGTTCCAAATGCTGGTAAAAATCAATGAACTATAATTGTACAATGTGCGCGAATTCATACCACTCCATGTAGTATCAGGATATACTTTAGAGTATGAGTTTAATCCAATCCAATAAATATCATTTGCATTATTAGCGCAACTGTCTTTTCTTCGATACCAATTACCGGGACTACCTACAGGCAGTGTCATATTAAACGATTGAAGTATAACACTATCCTTTAAATTATCAAACTTTACTTTGTACTTGCCCACCATTAGGGTTTCACAGTGATTGTCGTAAAAATAAATTTTTCTTTCCAAGGTATCTAAGCCGTCATCGTTGGGAAAACAATCTGTTTGTTTTGGTCGTTCAATAATTAGTTTAATGAGAATACCTTGTTCTTTTGTTAGCCTGGTATCACTAAAATCGCGCACAAATTCATATTCCTCAATTACCTCAGAACCCAAATACCAAGTATATTTTGCACCGTCAATTTTTTTGGCAGGTCTGAAGTAAATATTATCCCTAGAGAATTTCACGTCGGGTTGAAACCAGTTCGTTATTCCACCATAACCTGCGCGGCTTATTAAAATTTCATTTTCTATATTTTTACCAAAGCATGGGTCATAATTCTCACACTCTGGGTTTTTGGGATCGTAACAGTGGGTTTTACGACAGCTGCCTATTGCCAGCAGCAAACTCAGTAAAACAAGACTGAGTAGGCCAATTTGTATTTGGTTTTTCATGATGGTGTTATTTTTGGTTGAGTAAAGCTTCTATTTTCTGGAGTCGGATTTCTTGGGTTGTTATCTGTTTTTTCTGTTCTGAAATTAGCTGTTGTTGAGACTTCAGTTGCTTTTGCTGTTCAATAGCATACAGGGTCAGTTCTTCTATTTTTTGTTGCTGTAGTACTTGCAATTCGCCTACATCTTGACCGTTATTCACCACATCTTTTTCGCAAGGTAAGCCTGGTAGGTGTTGGTTGGTTTGTATAAAACTATCAACCTGGGAAAGTGACATCAGCCGATACGTGGGTGAAAATACTGCATCGGGCCACCATTTGGTGTTTACGGTTAGTTTTGTGCAACGAAAGTTTCCTCGTAATTCGGTATTGCCATTATGCTCTATTCTCAATCCTCCTGCATTGAGTGAATTAGTATGTGGTGCAATAACGATTGCACCATTGCTGTCAGCGCCATTAAATCCGAGTCCGTTAGAAAAAACTAAACCGATATCTTCTGCATGGCTTATTGCATTATAACCCATATATCCGAGCCTTGGAATTATAGCAATATGTCTTGTGAAAGTTTGTTTTATTGGTGCACCACCTGTATTGGTTCTTTGTGGCAAATTAGTTGCGGAATATGGCAATACATTTCCAAAAATAGCTACGGGAATATTTTTAATGTTGGCGTCTTGGACATCTAATGCCGCTCTTGGGTCTTCAGTATTGAAACCACTATTCCCATCAGGCATTACAATAAATCGGGATTTTAAACTGCCTTGCACATATGCGTTAGGGTATTCAACTGTTCTAGCTTGTAAAATAGGTTGCTGAAAACTACGTAAATTTAAAGTTGGTGATGCAGCATTTGGTCCCGCTGTATTTAATGGACTGTAATATGAAAATGGAATTGTTCCTAGTGCAAAGGGCACTGGCCCCCAGCTTAATTTGGGCTCACCATTGTCACCATTGAAAAGAGTATGCATCGGATCGAAAATCCAGTCATTATTCCAAGCTCCGACACCCACAACATTGGGCTGACAATATTCTTTTGTAATTATCAGACCTTTGCTGCCTAATGTTCCGCTAATATCACAATATCGAAATTCACCCCATCCATCTGGGGCTTTTACTCTTCCAACACCTAAAGCTGAAGGTGTTAATGAGTTTGCAGTGCTGAAACCTGTTGGAGGTGCTAATACTTGTTCAAATGGGCCAGGGCTTTGAGCTTTTAGTTTTAATGCTGCAGTTGACAAAAAAACAACCGTAGTAATCGTCAATGAAAACAAAGGTCCAGTGAATTTGAAATGTTTTTTCATGTGTATATTGCTGATTATAATTATTCGATGTTAGTATAAAATTCAAGCAAACCTAATGTGATTAAACATAACACTCGTGATACATTTATATCATGACCGTCGTTTTTTTTATATTTTCTTTGTGCAGTAACTTAAAAATAATAAATATGACAAACAATCCACATCTAATTTCATTGGCAGAAGCTGCCGTAATGACACATGCTTATCAAAATGCTACTCAATTTCAAGGAATGACCGTAGCTTGTATGATGGACAATAATGCTTATCAACAAGTAATGACTCAACCAGGTTGTACTAGTGTTAGAACGTATTTTGCTCTTGATGATCTGAATAATTTAACCATTGTTGTTGTTGGCGTTGATGCACAGGGGAATGACATTTCAAGCGGTATAATTATGGAAAGAGCTCATCGATGCCCAATTTTGTGCAATAAAAACTCTCCACTTATGAAATGATTATCTATTCGTATTTAGAAATTTTCCTAATAGCAATTCTTAATATTAGAGTTTGCTGTTATTCACGTGTTCATTTCAATGTTGTAAAATCCAATTTTGAGATTTTACTTTATATATTCGCTGTTTTTATAGATAGTTTAGTGTCCATTATTTTTGATGAAAACAATTCGATTACAATAATATTTGACGTTGTTTTCCCATTGACGATAATAATTCCAATATTAGCAAGACAAAAAGGTAAATCACACAAATTGTTATTGATGTTATTTGTCCCTTTTTCCTATTTTGCACTGATGCCAACGAATGATGAAATTAGGTATTTACTATACGTATTGTGTATGATGATTTTATTTATTTATTCGATAATACTAACATTAGGCTCTGGTAAAGATTTAAAAAAGTCTCCGATGTATCTATTATTTGCATTAGATTTTTTAATCACGACAATTCTTCAACAATTGTATGGGCGTAAGGTCAATTGGGTAGATTCAAAATATGTTGGATATGTTGGTTTTGTTGTGTTGTTTTTCTATTTAATCAATCTAATTTTAGCACATGTCTATATCAGGAGATTCTTTAATAATTAGCTTGTCTCTAATTCTGCTGCCAGCAATCATTGCTCTAATTGGAACTTTGCTATACAGTTACTTTGTAATTAAAAGGTATAAAATGGTATTGGGAAGATTGTTTCGCAGTAGTTTCCGTGGAGTAGATACAGAAAGAAAAAGAATAGCCTCTGAGCTGCATGACCATCTTGCTATTCATTCCATATCCTTTTCGGAAGATTTGAATGAATTGAAAAATAGATTGCAAGGACAAGATTTGAGAATTATTGAGCGACTTGAAAATGATTTCAGTATATTTAGATACAAAACGCATCAGATAGTTGAATATATGTATCCCAAAGTTCTGGTCGAATTGAATTGGGAATCCAGTCTAGAACTCTTGGCTAATCAACTATCTATCGGTAAAATAAAGGTAACATTTGAGTCACATGCAGATTCTTCACCCGCGGGCGACTGGTTATACCATACTTATTGGGCAATTCAAGAATTAATAACAAATGCAATACGACATGCAAATATTCAGAACGTGCAAATAACAGCCATAGATGAAGATGGAGAATTTATTTTATCAATTCATTACAGGGCAACCGAAGAGGCGAAAAAATGGATAGAATCAAATTCGAAATTCAAACCAGGAATGGGAACTATGATAATTTTGGATAGATTGTCTATTGTAGATGCAAAAATGAAAATTGAAATAACAGATGGTGTTGTCACTCATTCAATTATATTAAAAAATGAGAATTCTAATATTTGACGATCACGAAGCAATTCAATATTTTGTAAAACAGCAAATAGAGAATATAATTCCTAATGCTGAAATATTACGATGTTCCACTTTGGAAAGCGCAATATCTGTAATTACAACGCAACCGGGTATAGATTTTGCAATTTGTGACCTTGAGATTAATTCGGGCTCAAATTTATCAATTCCAGAAATGTGCTTCGATAGAAATATTGCCTATATGGTATATAGCTCGCATGTAAATAAAGTGATTGTCTCTGAACTAATGAAAATCAATGTTAATTGTTATGTGTCGAAAACGTCTGGCGTTGATTCTTTAAAACGTGGAATAGAAATGTTGTTGAATGGACAAAAATTCAATTGTCATTTGGTTATGTCAACTATTGAATCAAAGGAAGAATTTAAACAAACGGAAAGGTTGTTTCTCTCAAATGGACAAAAAGCAGTTGTTGAAGTTTTGTCAAAAGGCCACAATAGGGTAGAGGCAGCTAAAATTCTTAAAATAAAGAAAGCTACAATTAATAACCATATAGCAAGAGCCAGAGAAATTAATGAATGTGAAAATTTTGAAGAATTGTTGAGGCGATATCGATTTTGGGATAATTTGTAACAACGCATGATATAATTGTATCACGAAGTAGCAAAAAACAATTGTTACAATTGCATTTACAAAAACATAATTATGACTGAACATTCTTCGTGCATTAACAACAAGGCCATGATGGATTTGAGTGAAATTCAAAATCCACCAGTTTTAGATTGTAATTCACCTCAAACTTCTAGTTTTGTGGCGAATGTGTATCTTCCTTTATCGATGGATTTATCCAAAATCAAGACTCCCTATAAATCTCATCCACCTGCAGGAGCAAGTTGCTATTATAAAGTTGCTGCAATTTTCCCAGTTCAATTATCTGCAAATATTGCGAATAGTTTTTTTGGAAAAGCTGCAACATCCCTCGCTCCAGTAATTAAAATTGCAGATACGGCTCAATTTTCGCTATCAAAATCGGCATCGCCTATTTGTGATAGTAAAGTTGTTGGACTTCCTGTATATCTAGTGGCAGGCTTAGTAAAAAGGGCTATGTTATTCATTGTTGATAATTTAGCTGGAAAAGATGTTGTATCATACAGGCCGAAACTAGATGATGCACTGACAGTAATATCAAATCAAAAAATCAAAACAATTGTAGCTGTTGCCTTTACACTTTTTCTTCAAGGCAAATCCTTTTCCCAAACAACAGGCGATTGGCCCAACTCTTTAGGTAGTGCCAGCGGAAATAAAACCTATACTTTAGGCAATACTTTAGGTGTTGGTACTGCTTCTCCAAAAGCATGGGCTGAAGTATTGTATTGTCCACAATCATTACCTAATCCATTTCCCGGCTTAATTGTAACATCAACAGATGCATGCATGGGTGGAGGAACCGGAATTGGAGGGCCAGGCATAGGTATTACAGATGGGCTGGCTGGTGCTAACGAAGTTGTATCCTCTAGTCTTTTGGGTATTACCCAATATGTTCCGATACAATTTCCTCCTGGTACAGGCTATCATTCAATTAATGGCAGTAGTCAAGATCCGCTTTTTATTGCTCGCACCCAAAGTCCGTTTACAACATTTGGGACAACAAATATCATCGGGCAGGAAATACCCAGATTTATTGTTTGGCCTAACGGTAATACTGGGATTAATACGGTAACTCCACGTGCTGCACTGGATGTAGTAGGTACGCTACCAAACAAACCTGTAGCAATTTTTGGCGTCCGGTCTCAATTTAAAGCCACCAAGCCACTTGGTAATTTGCAGCTTGATGAATTTTATTCTAAACATATAGACATTTACTCACAAATAACTGCGGGTTTTGGTAATTTACTTACACAGGCGCATGACCAAATGATTGGATTTACCGATGGGCGCAACAGTAATGGGTTTAATTTGGATGGAGGCTTGGTCATTGCTCCTTTAAATAGCGCAGCAACCTCTGGCGGTATAAGAATAGATAAAAATGGTACAGTTGAAATACCTAAGGTGAAATTATCTGGTGTCATTGATGGAGACATGGAAGTTCGCGGTCAAATCACATGTAATGGTGTTGTATCAAAGCCTAAATGGTGGCCGGATTATGTATTTGGAAGTGATTATCGTTTGATTTCATTAGATAGTGTGGCTAAATACATAGCTTTAAACAAACACCTTCCAGGTATGCCATCTGAAACTGAAATAGTAACGAATGGACAAGATATGATGCAAATGCAGCAATTACAACAAGAGAAGATTGAAGAATTAATGTTATATATATTGCAATTAAAAGGAGAGGTGACTGAATTAAAAAAACAAATTTCGATATCTAAATAGAATCAATTATGAAACTTAAATTAACGTTCTTGTTTGTGATTGTAATTGCAACATGTAAATACAATTTAGTATCAGCTCAAATGACTGACTCTACACGGCAAATAATAAATAGACTATTACAAATTGGATATGAAGATACCTCAGATTTGGAAGACTTTTTTATTGAAGATTCTATCTCATCTGAACCCGGTGGTGGAACTGATGCTAAATTGTGTAAGAAGCATTTCCGTGAGCAAGCCACGAGTAAAATAACACTTGTTACAGGTTATCCCTATTTTGAAATATACAAAGATGAGTTTAATCAATTAGATAAAAAGATGTGGGTGAATGAAGCTACCCATTGGAATTATGTAACAACTGGACTTCTTGATGTCGATTTTGATTCACATAATCAGGCTCTATACTTGGATAGGAATATAAGTGTAGATAATGATAAATTAATTTTAGAAACAAAAGAAGAGAATATTACAGTTGGTTGGTGGAATCACAAGTATTTTCCATGGCAATATCTGCCCGATAACGTGACACCCACTCCTCAGAAAACAATCCCATATACTTCAGCTCGAGCACAATCTCGTTGGGCATTTGACGGAGACTTTACAATAGATCAGGGAGTTGTTTCGGATGATGAAGGTGGGATTGTCGTTGAGGCAAAATTAAAATATCCAACAGTAGATGGAACATTTCCAGCATTTTGGATGATGGGTTATTATGTAGGTGAATATGACGAATTCGACATTTTCGAGTTCTTTGATAATGAATTTGATAAAATGTCGGTTTCCTTGTATAAAACTGGTTCCGATGTCCGAGAATTTAGATGCCTTGAAGATTTTAAAGTTGAAAAATTACAAGATAAATTTTGTTTTTACTATTTTATTTGGAATCGGCATCACATTGCAGTTTATGTTTCGCTTGATAACAAAAAATTTGACAAACTTTACATGCGCCATCAATTTGCAAGAAACAATAGAGTTGGGAGCTTTCGCTGTCAGAAGGAAATAGATGAAAATGAATGGTATAGACGTCGAAAGCAGTATTGTACAAATCCAATGCGGATAAATTTCAATACTGCGGTACACCCGCCAAATAAATCTACTATTTCAGAAAATTTATCTGCAAAATATGAGGTTGAATATGTTAAAGTGTACAAACAAATTAAATGCCCAGTCGAAAGCGTAACAACTTATAATGAGATATCTGATTTCATGCTAAGAGATGGGGTTTATAATGTCGTTACAGCAAAAAAAGCTATAATTGATTTTCCTGTTCAAAATATGCCGCACCTAGGTTCTGGGGAGTGTGTTAAGATTATTTGTGAGGAACATGTAGAAGTTAATCAGTTGAGAGTAGATCCAATGGGCGAGTTTCGTATTGAACATGTTGATAATGTCTGTGAAAGTGACTTTACTCCGCCATCAGAAACTTCAATACCCCTAATTGAAACGGAAATGGATGTTCCATATTATGTCTATAATAAACAGTGGCAAATAACGAATGAATCGGAATTCAGTACCTTAAATAAAGAACAAATACAAGTTGTATTATATGATATTGGGGGTAGAAAAATACAATCATTTAACCTATACGAATGGGAAAACATTGGCGAACTCAGTGATAGGTATAAATCTGGAACATATGTATTGGTTATGAGTAACTCGGATTTTAGTTGGAAAAAGTCACAATTAATTTACATTAAAGAATGAAAGTACCGGTAATCCTTGGTTTCTTTGCGTGTATTCATGTGCTAAATGCTCAAATACCGCCAACACTTCAATATGGATTTTATGGAGGTCATGTGGTAAACTTTTGGGATGATTTGCAGGATTACAAAAGGGTAAATGATGGCCTGAACCCCAGTTACGGCGTTAAAATTAGATATGGTTGGAAAAAAAGCCGGTTAACATGTCAATTGGGATTAGAAGAACAAAGGTTTTCGAATATACGAACAGCACCAATTTTTAATCAAGGAACCATACTAAGAAGACAAATAGTGTTGAAATATTATAATCCAGAAATTACATATTCTAAGCAGTTCTCATCAACAAAAAGGAGCAACTTTTTTGTTGATATGGGTCTTGCACTTAAGTATAATAACTATTCGAGTTATACAACTTATAGTGGCGATGGTAGAATTATTTTTAAATCTGGTGCTAATATAAATGTACAGTCAAAAGTTACATTTAATTCTTCTGTAACATATGAATTTAATTTTGGAAGATTTTCAACCGTAATAAAGTCAGGACCAAATATTAGTTTAGTAAATATTTATAGCAGCACAGAAGAACCAAGAAATGTTTTCAACTTCAATTCGCGAGTATGTATAGTAAGTCAAGCAGTACTTTTTGTTAAACTTTGGTGATATGTTGAAATTAGAAAAAAAAACGAATTGCTTTCTGTTATTGTGTTTGTTTTGTGCAACCTCAAACGCACAATTCTATGTTGATTTATCTAGTGGAGTTGCAATGAGACAAAAATTCTCAGTTTTTACACAGCATGATGCCAAGGTTGTTTATGCAAGTATTAATGCAGCTGAGCAATTTCAATTTGGATATAAATCTAGTAAATATAAATCTTCAATTAGTTTGGCTTACTACAATACTTCGTTTCTCCTAGACCGTTGCAAATATTCAGGTGAACCGTCAAAAAATGTGGTTTTTGATAGGCAATACCAACTTGAAGGTAAAGGATATGCTGTTACTTTTCATCCAAGAATTGGGGCTAACTATATTTTAGGCAGCGAGAGAATAACACTTAGTCAAACTTTTGGATTAAATTTTATGTTGAATCAAGGTGTAAGAAATGTTTATGGAGATGGAAAATACTCTATTGTACAAATTTATGACACAAGTTCCACTGTATATTATCTTAATTTTCCTCCCTCCATTCAGAACAAAGCCATTACTACAGCTACAGAAATTGAATGGAAGTTGAATAAGTGGACTTTGATTGGTACGATAGAGGGGCAGTATAAATTTAAAATATTTAATATGAGCAGAGGTGACCGAGTTAATGCAGGTCATACATCATATTATGCTGTTACGGAAAATGATGTATTTCAACTGCTTTGTACAGTGGGCATTCGTAGGTACTTAGGTAAAATAAACAACCAAAAATAAGCATGAAAAAGTGGACATTTGTTTTAGTTTTTTCATGTTTTGGCATTGTCAATGCGTATAGTCAAGCCAATGCTAATATTCAATTAAATGTGTCTACGGGGCATGTGACAAATCTGTGGGATAGGATTGAAGAATATGATCGTGAAAATTTGGGTTTAAATCCTGTTTTGAGTCTAAGCGCAGGATACTTTAGAAAAAAACATGGAGTTAAAATAGGATTCGGTATTGAAGAGCAACACTTTGCTAATGTATACACAGGTTATGATATGGTTTCTAGTATGGTTGAAAGACAGGAAAATCATTTAGAATATTATTGCCCTTCAATTTCATATTTACCAACACTGTGGACAAAAAAGAGACATTCAATAATTGCGGAATTCGGTATTGGACTTAAAATCAACCACCATTTGTATTACAAACAAACTTTTGGCAGTGGCAGAGAGATGGATAGAGTCGATGATCTTCCAAGTAACCGAATCAAATTAAATATAGACCAGTCGATCATTTATCAGTGGCAGTATGGCCGATTTTTAGCTGGTTATAAATTTGGTTTAAGTTCTGGATTTATAAATTTATTTAGCGAAGAATACGGGGCCCTATATGCAGCAAGTTTCAATTCTCGGGTTTCATTTGTAAATCAAGTAAATATTGGTTTTAATATTAATAGGAACTAATTTTTTTCTATTTTGGTATCTTCGATTTAGGTTTATTGCCTAATTTTAAAAGCCTGAAATACAGGGGCACTTAGGTGATTTAAATTTATCCATTTCTTGATTTTTGTTTTCATATAATATTTCAAAATAGTATCAGAAAATTTGATTATTGATAATTTTTAATAATCTAAAGTAAAAAACAAACTCCCACAGGAAATCTGTGGGAGTTTTACCAGAAAAGAGGGGCTAAATCTGGAAATTTCGTAGTAAATACTCCGAATATCTTTAGAAAAGCGAGGAAACTAGACAGTATTCCAGTGCATTTGAGGGGTTTTTCTCAATGATTTCGCTCTCTCTCATGAATTTTATATAGGATCGTGCTGTTCTATCTTTTACATCCATGCTTTCCATGATAGCTTTGATTAAGTTTTGGTTACTGATGTAAACGCGGTTTTTGAAAATTTCGGTTGCTACATCTTTGAGCTCGCTGGTTTTTCTGATTTCAGAATCTTCCTTGCTCTTTTCACCGAGGTAAATATGTCGACCTTCTGTTTTACTCCATCCAAATTGCATCATCGGCACATCCAATGGAGAACCATCTCTCACTTTTAATGCTTTCACCACGCTGCAATTGTTGTTGTCGTCCTTTTCAATCAACAATATACCGGCCGCTTTTCGTTGAACTTCAGAACCAAGGTGGCCACGAAGCTTCATTCCCGATGGTGCAAGGTGTAAAACGCAAATAATTACCGTATTGTATATGGCAGCCATTCTAAACAATTCCTCAACCAATTTTACAGAATTTTCTTCATCGTTCACGGCTCCAAGCAAGTCAGCTATACCGTCAATGACAACCAAATGAATTCCCCCATGCTCATAAAAGAAACGATCCATGGATTCCAGGATAAGATTCATGCGTTCACTTCTTGAAATGCCAACCAAACAAAATGCTTTGAACCAAGATGGCGGCTTTTCTTGGGAAGATCTCCGGATAATGTAGGTTAGGTTTTTGTAGAGTTGGAATTCAGACTGCTCTGTGTCGTATAGCAATACTGCTTGGTTATGGATGTTTTCTTTGATTGTGGTTCCTAGGGTATCAATTTCTATCTCACCTGGTTTAATGGCTCCCGATATTATACCACCTAAATAATTCGTTTTACCGCTTCCTTCTGAACCAGCAACACAGATGGGGGTCTTCATTTTTTCGAAAATAAAACTTCACTACACTTCTAATTTGATTACACCATTCGTTGTACCAGGGCGCACAAATTACATTGTTGTGGCAATTAAATGATTCTTCGAAGTCACTCCGATTTTCATATACGTGAATAAATTTTTTTATCAACAATACTCCTTTGGTTTCGTTTGGCGATTTCGGTTGCCTGTTCACCTCGATAATCAATTCGTTATCAAATATTCTATTGCTGACAAAAGATAAATCATCTTTGTTGTTATTAATTGTATATGCTCCCAGAATTCGTGATGTATCATTAGGACTATAGAAATATATCTTAGAATTAGGCCCTAATTCAAAATGTTCGAAAATTACGTGTAACGCATTGGCTGTTGGAGATTTTATTTTTACCCTGTAAATTTCAACATGTTCGAAGTTGTTACTTATTATTTCCAATTGACTTTCTTTCCAAAAATCAAACGGCGCCAATGCGTCTATTCCAAAGGCTTCAGAACATGTTTCACAAGTATCAGCTGCTATTAGTTCGTCGTTATTGAAATATGGTAAACTGACAATGGGTAAATCTGCATTCGATAACTTATGGGAAAATGATGCAGGGTAACCTGGTTCAGCTGGCTGTGCTTTTGCTAAACAAGTTACAAGACTCAGTAAAATTAGGAATGCCAATGAAGAGTGGGGATTATGTTTCATGGCTTTATTGTTTTAACTAGTTTATAGCATCCCTTAATTGCTCCAGCGACTTTACTTTGATAATAGATTATCCCATTCATTTTAGAAACAGATACTCGACTGTAATATGAGTTACTGCTCGGACTTATAATTACTTCAAAGTATTTGTTCCCGGTTATTTCTATACTGTCAAGGAAATTTGCGGGAAGCCAACTATTGTTTTTATATTCAAAACTTATAGCGGCAACTCCAGATTCCATAGGGTCGATTTTGACAAAGTCATTATTATCAACACCCGGTGTTATTCGTACTTTGAAATCTTTTGATTTAGAGGGTTTATAGTACAATTCAAAACCCTTAGTTAAGGTTCCTTTATTTCTATCGCCTGAGACAATATCAAAACGTTCTTTCGAAATAAGTTCTATTGTATCGAAATTGTTTGTATTCAAAGTATCTTGGTAAATCCATTTGGCGCCAACTTCGTAGTTTACAAAATATGCTGTCATTTCATCAGAAAGCTCTTCGATCTTGGTGATTTTTGGTTCGTTGTCTTTGCAAGAATTGACACACAACATGTTTAAAAATGCAACTGTTAAAAATAAACTTTTCATAACGCTATTATTTAGTTGTTATTGTTTTTTTTAATTCAGCCTGTTTTTTGTTCAATTCCTCAATTTCTTTCATTAGCTGAATATTGTACAAAGTTAATTCCTCTACCTTTTGCAACAATTTTAGTTGTAGTTCACCCACATTAATAGAGCCCGTTTTCTGATAATCCGCTGCACTTTTAATTCCTGGCAAATGCCTATTAGCTTGAACATAAGCCTCAACTTCTTGGAGTGTCATTGGTTTGTATAAGCCAATATTGCGATAATGCGCTGCACTATCTTTGTCAAATGCCGCATGAAAGACATAATCTGGGATTGGATCTAAATGCACATCTATTTGCCGTGCAATTAGCAAGCCATTGCCATCAACCTTGAAATTTGTGATGCCAGCAGAGTTTTGAGTTCGAAAACTTCCATTTCTAGCAATAAAATTACCATTCAATGTTAGTGCATTTCCTCCATTTAGCGTTAACATTTCACTGGGAGTTTCGGTTTTCAAACCAACAAATCCATTAGGTTTAACACAAAATAATGGGAAATATGTGGTTGACGAACCCCAAGATGGTGGACCATACAAAACTGTATTTGTTCCTCGAATCCTAAATGGACCCACATAACTTCCGTTCATAACCCAAGGCGTGGTTATTTGCACTGTGGCAGAATCTCCTCCGCCACCAACGTCTAGTGTCGCATCGTTTCCTGGTGATTGGATGTTTAGATTACTGGAAGTCATCAAAGGGTTAGTGCCAGACCATTGGGCCAATAAATTGTGAAAATTTAAGATTGATATAGCTAAAAAAGCTATTGTTTTCATTTTTGATGCATGTTTCATTTTATTTAATAATTAGTGTTTTCTTATTAGTGTTTTTTTTATATTCATTCGCGTTTCAAGAGATTCTGTGGAATAATCGGACAAATTGACCTCTGGTCATCGGATTAAAATTGACCCCCGATTTATGCGATAGTTAAATGTGTAAACTTCTGAGTTAAACATAGACCAAATTGAATGTAATATTGGGGTCAAATTATTCCGACAAAGTGGGGGCCTCTTAAAGCGACTAACTGGGTTCAACTGCAGAGTTTTTTTCACAGTGATGCAAAGTTTGGATTTCAGATGTAATTGTATTGTTTACTTAGTAATGCTGTGCAATGGCCAAATTGGGTTAAATAAGGCTTCGCCATTTCAGTCCCAGAAGTTTTGTGGCCGACGAATAATTGGGTGACAAACTAAAAGTACATTTTTGAATACGTCGTGATATAAATCTATCATGCAACTATCTTGATTAATTGAGTAATTTGCCCTCAAAAAACTATGACTACTAATCCACACATCATTCCATTGAGTCAAGCGGCGCAAATGACTCATGCTTATCAAAATGCATCCCAATATCAGGGTAACACTATTTCTGGTATGATTGACGCCAATGCCTATCAACTATTACTTGCTCAACCAGGATGCGTTGGTGTGAGAACCTACTTTGCCTTAGACCAGGGAGCGCTAACTATTGTTGTTGTTGGTGTGGATAATAATGAAAATGATATGACAAATGGAATCATTTTAGATGGTGCCTTGCTATGTCCACCAAAGTGTCCAACGAACTCGCCATTGATGTAATTTAACGGCGTCACAACGAGCAAATGATAGATTGGTATGACTTCACAGAACTTCTGCTTCTGTTGTCATATTTTGGACGGTTGATTTATTGCAAAATGAAACTGACCTTGTCAGTTGATACTAGGTTTATTGAAGTGCCTGCGTTTTTTCTGATTCTTCTGTTAAATAATATTTGGAGTAAATTGAACATTGGACATGAGTATTTATACAACTTTTTTCATTGGTCGTTTGCGATTGTCTTGCCGTTGAGCGTCATTTGGAAAAGAGCGGTTATCGAAAAATATATCATTGCTATGTTATTGGTGGCTTTGAATTTATATTTCATGAATTTGTATTTTATCATCATTTCAAACTTGCTCTTATTTATATTCATGGCACACAGAATTGTTAGTTTTACATTGAAACCTAGATATTTTAGGGAGAAAATCCCGGTTTATGTATCGATTTTGGTTTTTCTGATGTTTACTCAACTAATTTTCCTGATAAGTCATATCAAATTGGAATGGAAAAATTCACAACTCGTTGGTTATTTTTTGTTTGTAACACAATTTATCTATCTAACTACTTTTATCATAGGCCATGTTTACCTCCGCAGATTTATTGTTGATTGAGATAGCCGGTGTCTTTTTGCCAGCTTTAATTGTAACAGTATTTTCTGTAGTGTTTAGTTATAGAATAACGGGTCGATACAACAGGGCAATCAAACGGTTGTATAAAATGAGTTTTAAGGGAGTAGATACAGAACGTAAAAGAATTGCAAGTGAAATGCATGATAATCTTGCGCTGCATTCACTTACGGTAACTGCGGAATTCGAAGCCCTCAAAAAACGACTCGATGGTGAGGATCTTGAAGCATTGTTAAAAATTGAATCATTGTATGATTTATTTCGATACCGGACACATCAAATAGTAGAGTATATGTACCCCAAAGGGTTTGTAGATTCTGATTGGGAGGGAAGTTTGATTCAATTGGCAAACCATATGTCAATGGGGGAGGTTAGAGTGACTTTTGAAACTTTTACGAAAGACGCTCCCAAATCAGAATGGTTACAACATACATATTGGGTGTTGCAAGAAATCATCACCAATGCGATTCGACACTCCAAAGTGAATAGAATTCAGTTGTCTGTAAATAATGAAGAGGATGATTTTTGTATTTTTATTCACTACAGAGCCACGCCTGAAGCAATAGCCTGGTTTGATAAAAAAGCAGGAATTAAAAACGGAATGGGAACATTGATTATTAACGACCGTCTGGAGATAATTGGTGCTAAACTGTCTACGCGAATTAAGGATGGTGTAATGACTCATCTAATAAGAATAAAAAATGAAAATACTCATTCTTGATGATCATGATGCAATAAGAATGTATGTAAATCAATTGGTTGCGTCGATTGTGCCAAATGCTACTATTTTCTTGAGTAATTCGATTGAATCTGCCATTTCATCAATCAACGCTACTTCATCCGTAGACTTTGTGATTTGTGATTTAGAATTGAATTTTGGTTGCAATACTTTGATCCCTGAGTTGTGTTGTGATAGAAAAATACCATGTATGATTTATAGTTCACACGTGAATATGGTTTTAATTCAAGAACTGGAAAAATACCATGTGCGTAGTTACGTTTCTAAAACATCTGGTATAGAAGCTTTACGCTCAGGAGTTGATGCTTTGCTGAACGGTAAAAAATATCAATGTTCGTTGGTGAAGTCAACAATAGAATCCAAAAGCGAATTTAAGGAAACTGAGAAATTGGATTTGACTAAAGGTCAGAAAGCAGCGTTGGAAGTATTAATTCGCGGATTTAACCGAGAGGAAGCCGCAGATATTCTAAATATTTCACTGAATACATTAAACAATCACATCGCACGAGCAAGAGAAATGAATAATTGCGAGAATTTTGAAGAATTATTGAGGCGTTATCGCTTTTGGGATTTAATGAGCTGAAAAAGTATTGTAGATGATATTTTTATATCACCAAATATAAAAATATGATTTTCACTTTTGTGATTCAAAAAAGCAAAAGAAATGAAATCTCAATTTTTTAGAACAATGATTATTATTGGACTTTTCGGTAGTTCCAATTTGTTATCGGCCTGGAACGTGTTGTATAGTTCAACCACAAGTCCAGGCAAGGGGAGTAGTCAAAATATTTGTCGGAATGTCAATAATAATGGCAGTGTGACTGCGTCCGTTTGGGTGCATAATGCTACGCCCACCGTTGCTAACGTCCGATTTTTGGAGGTAGACGATAAAGGGGATTTGGTAGCACAGAATGTATTTCAATTCAAGTTCTCGAGGACATTTGTTGACGTTCCGCGCATCGAGATTCATCGTATGTTGATTAATCATGATAATAATTCTTATGTGATTCTGGGGACTGCACACAATGTGGGAACTGTAAACCCCACTACGCAATCTTTTCTTTTGAAGGTGAATACTTCTTTGAATTTTGTTGATATGAAATTTCTAGATGAATATTTTGATTATTATGATTTTACAATAACGCCTTTCACAGGTCAAATTGCTTGCGTAGGAACAATTGGGATATTTGATCGATTAAAAACGCCTTCACGACGTGCCGTTATTACCACCCTTGCAAATAATTTTAATTGCACAGGAATTAACTTAATGCCACAGAGTTTTCCTGGCGCTGGTAATATCTCAAGATTTGATAATATCAAAGTTATTAAGTCTTACTTTGACGCTGCCGCGAATCAAGAGGTTTTGTTCATTTCTGGGCATATTACAAGGGATTCAGTAATCGGAGTGAGTACTTATTATATTCCGCAAGTCTTTGCTTCGCGCATCTTGATAGGCGGCTCTGGTAGTTTGACGAATCAATGGTACAGTGTTGTTGATTCTCGGAAGTTCGGATTTTCACCCGCTGATCAGGTAGTGCCTTGTGATTTGATATTTGATCAAAATAAAAATTCTGTTGTTGTGTTGGCTTCTTATTGTGGAACAAATATCAGTGGAATGACAACTTCTTCATTGTTGTTATTTGATGCGAATACTGGAAATGCGAACCAATTTATTGAATATGAAGGTCCCGGATTAGTGTTTGGAGTTCCTTCAGTTCATACCGTATATGGGCAATCTATAGTTCAGAAGAGTAATGGAAAATATAGTATTCATGGTTGGGCATTTAATTATTCATATCCCTCAACGGTATACGATAGATATAACTTCTATCAAGTGGATTTTAATCCGGTTACGTTGTCTTTTGATTTAATGAACTTTATCATTGGTAATAGTTTGGCATACATTGGCACGCAGCCAAATGACTTTTATGGTCCATATACAGATACTGGTTATTCTGAGGGTTCCCCATTTTATAGCTTAGGCGTTTATTTTACCCCTCATTCATTGGTTAGTTATTTGGATTCAAATGGTGTGGACCAGGATGTTGTTGTATGGTTCAGTACTGATTCTACTCCATTTCAACTAAATCATAAAATGAGGGTTTGGAGTTCTGTTTTTGGTCAAGGCGATGGCCATGTATTGTGTGTGCCGACAAAATTAGAGGTTAATTCTGGTAATACTGCTTTATATTCGGATCTTAAAACTGTTAGTTGGCAGTATGTCCCTTGTATTGAGCTCCCGCAAGGAAATCACAGTGTAATCGTAAATGATTTTTCAAAAGTATTATGTGATGGTTCATATGATTGATTAGTATTCAATTAATAAATGTTGTACTTGATTTGATTATTTATATTTTACTTTATTTTCAGGAATGAATGTCTTTTATGCAACTTTTTATTATTATTACGTCTTAAATGTATGCCTAAACAACTACGTACTATTTGGATTTTAATTTTCATGCTTTTTGCCCAACATGGGTATTCACAGATTCAAGGAGGATACACCGTTGGCGGGTGGATTGAAGTTACACCTTTGGGAAATGCAAAATATAGAGTTGACTGCCAATTGCTAACGACGTTGGCGGGGAATATAACAAATATAAATAACCACCAAAAAAGAGTGAGAATTGATACTGCGGTTGAATTGCGAATTTATGATTCTGCCCAGAACTATGTGAAGGTTACTACACACTTGTTAGATGGCTGTTTTTACACACAAAAAGACACCGCCAACAAGTCCATGGATCCACAACAGGGAATTCTTAATAATCACTACAAAAACACCTTTAGATGTACGGTTGATTTGAATTCAACTTATGTGAAATCAAAAATAAATGTCAATTCCACTTTCTTAGAATTTCATTGCAATTATTCTGGATTGGTTTTGAGCTATTTTAGTGGTGCGATAAATACTTTTGGTATGGAAAGGAGTTATGAAAACCCCATTTCACGGACACGTGTATACCTGAAAGAGCTCCCAACCAATGAAACGAGCTTGGTTTACTCGCACGTTGGATTTAGCAAGCTACTAGATTACAACACATACACCTACCGCGCTGTGAATTATATGAATCATGGTGCCTATGGCAAATATGGTGATTCTGTGGTGATGGAGTTGGTAAAACCCGAAGAAATCCCAGGAAAAACCAATGCCTACACCAAGGGGTATTCAACTGCCGCCCCATTCTATGCATACTGTTTGGATAGTTCAAATAACTGTACCCCCAAACCCAATGCCACCCTGCCGCAAGGTTTTTATTTTAACCCGGCAACTGGAGATTTTGTTTTCGCGTCAGCACGCGAAAGACAATTGGGACGGTATGCCATGAAAGCCCATCATTATAGAAAAAATGCATCTGGACAGTGGCGATATTTGGGATATACCGAGCTCCATCATGCTATGTATACTTGGATTGAAATCACCAATAAATCTGAGTGCACTCTATTTCCCACATTCGTGATGCCAGCGTCTATCGATTTATGCGAGGGAGATGAATCCACCACAAACATCAAAACCCAAGTAACTCAACTGCTGAATAAATACACCGCCTCCGTGGATGGTAACTTTCCTGATGCTTCAGTAACTACAGACTTCAGTACTGGCAATTCAACGCCAACCTTCAAAATCAAAGTGGTAGCGCGTTCGGGCGATTATTCACCAACTCCAGGCATCGTTACTTTGCGTGTGCATGCCGATTCCAATTGGACCCGCGGCGAAGCCGCACGCTCCGTACCGGTGTACGTGCATAAGCCCATCATTCCGGTAATCGCTGTGTCCGCCAATGGTTGCAACAACCTCAAAGGGGTGCTCAAATCCGTTAACACCGACGTGCCAGTAAAGGTCACTTGGACCATCCACGAGAAGTCTCCCTCAGCGCCTGCCATCTTCACCAGCACCGCCAAAGAGTTGGTATACTCAGGCTTGCTCCCCGAGAAATACTTTATCAAGTGCTTCGTGATGCCTGTGGCTGCAACCTGCAAATGCACCGGCAAAACGGTGATCGACTCGCTGGATATGAAAAAACTGTGGCCAGGCTTGGATTTTGGGCTTAACCGCAATACCGTTTGCCTTAAGGATTCTTCCAAAGTATACTTTGCGAGCAACGTCAAGAATTTCAAATCAAAAGTCTATTATAACTGGGAAGTGAACGGACAGGCGATGTTCGGACTCAAAGACACCCTTTCGATGAACTTCA
>BJGS01000006.1 GCA_014190615.1 Methylophilaceae bacterium | reverse complement strand
GAATACAACATTCTATCTTTTTATCGAGAATATTTAAATAAAATAAGGGTTAATCTTCTAGGAAATTTCTAGGAGTTGATCGAGCTCACCCTTTAAATCTAGAGCTCTTAAATCATCAAAACCGCCCACGTGATAATCGCCAATGTAAATCTGCGGTACTGTGCGACGTCCAGTTTTTTCAATCATTTCCTCTAAAATAGCCGAATCCTCATCTACTCGGATTTTTTCAATATGACTCACACCTTTTTTAGTTAGGAGCTTCTCAGCATTTAAGCAATAAGGGCAATAAGCACTGGTATACATCTTAATGGGTTTCATAGCGCACTAACTTTATCAAAAGGTTGGGAGTGTGTAATTCGATGACAAGCATTATAATTCATTAATCTTTAAGTCACATATACATGCCTTCGACTATGTTAAAAAAACCTGTTCTACTTATTATCTTAGATGGCTTCGGTCATCGAGATGATGAAGACCATAATGCAATTAAAAATGCGGATATGCCACATTGGAATCGCTTATGGAATAAGTATGCACATAGCTTTATTAATGCCTCTGAAGAATTTGTCGGATTGCCTAAAGGGCAAATGGGGAATTCAGAAGTAGGTCATTTAAATATAGGGGCCGGTCGCATTCTTAAACAAGATCTTGAGAAAATCAATGCAAACATCGCATCAGGTGATTTTTTTAAGAATAAAACCCTCATTAACGCATTTGAATCGCTTAAAAAAAATGACAAGGCCTTACATCTTTTGGGTCTTTTTTCTGATGGTGGTGTGCATAGTCATTTAGATCACTTCTTTGCCATGCTCAAACTCGCAAAGCAATGTGACCTCAAAACTGTTTATATTCATGCTTTCCTAGATGGCCGAGATACCCCGCCCAAGAGTGCTTTGCAATACATCGAACAACTCGAATCTCATTTAAAAGATTTAGGTATTGGTAAGATTGCTTCCATATCAGGACGTTACTATGCAATGGATCGAGATAAACGTTGGCCTCGTATTGAACTAGCCTATAACGCTTTAACGTTAGGGTCTCCAATACATGTTATACATGCTATCGATGCCATTCGCGAAGGATACAAAAGAGAAGAAACAGATGAGTTTATTAAGCCGACATCAATTCATAGCGAGAAACAAAAAGCCATTACGATTGAAGATGGTGATGCAGTAGTTTTTATGAATTACCGTTCGGATCGCGCACGACAAATTACAGATGCACTTTTACAAGAGAGCTTTAATGCTTTTGAGCGAAAAAAGAAAATTAAGATTAGTCACTATTTCACATTGACTCAATACGATCAGAATGATAAAAAATCATCAGCCATCTTTCAACCAACCTCTGTGAATAATTCATTTGGTGAATACATTTCAAAGTTAGGTTTAAAGCAACTTCGCATTGCAGAAACAGAAAAGTATCCGCATGTCACATTTTTCTTTAATGGTGGTAATGAAACTGTTTATGAGGGCGAGGATCGCATCTTGGTTCCATCTCCACAGGTCGCGACTTATGATTTGAAACCTGAAATGAGTGCCTTTGAAGTGGCACAAAAATTAGTGGCGGCTATCGAAAGCAAAAAATATCATGCCATCGTATGTAATTTTGCAAACGCAGATATGGTAGGTCATACAGGCAATCTTAATGCAGCGATTCAAGCTATGGAAGCGCTTGATACCTGTATTGGTCAAGTGGTGAGCGCTATGGAATCTATTGGCGGTGAAGTGATTATTACAGCAGACCATGGCAATGCAGAACTCATGGAAGATTACGAAAATAAACAAGCCCATACACAACACACAACAAATATCGTACCTTTTTTATATGTAGGTCGAAAAGCTAGCATTAAACCCAACGGAAGACTTTCTGATATTGCCCCCACCCTGCTTCATCTCATGGGTGAAAAACAACCATCCGAGATGACAGGACAAAATCTAATTGAATTGAATGATTAAAGTCGAAAATATTTCATTGAAATTTTTGATTCAATGTATCTTCATATATCTTCTATCTTTTTCTCACCATGGCTTAGCTGCAACTAAAGCTGATTCAGCCAAAGAAAACTTAAATGCTGTTCATGAAAAAATTGATCAGCTGAAAAAAGAGTTGAGTGGCACACAAAAAGCTCAAGAAGACGCTACTGATCAGTTAAGAAAAAGTGAGAAGCAGATTAGCGATACTAATCGCTCCCTTTATGAAATCTCGCTTCAGCAAAAGAAGAATTATACTAAGCTGCAAGAACTTAAAGCACAATCTGATTCAGTCGTATCTCAAGTGGATATTCAAAGAAAAATGTTGGGCGAACAAATCTACCAACAATATCTTCGTGGCGATCCAGGTTACTTACAAATGATCATCCAATCAGAAAATCCCAGTGTTGTTGCAAGAAATATTCAATACTATTCTTATGTTGCTAAAGCCCGTGCAAAAAGTATTTATCAAATGCAAGGTAACTTAAAAAAGATTGAGGCTTATAGTCTTGAAACTTCGCAAAAGCTAAAAGAAATTGCAGGCTTAAAACAAAAAGAAGAAGTTAAAAGAACAGAACTCGAGTCGCAAAAGAAAGATCGCGCCAAAATCATTGCAAGTTTATCTTCAAAAATTAATCAGCAACGTAATGAAATTCAGAAGTTGGTACGAGATGAAAAAAGGCTGACTGACCTGGTTGATCGCTTAGCTAAAATAGCTTCAACTCCTGCGCCTTCAAGACGAGAGGAAAAAACATCCTCAAAAACCCCTATTGTTCGAAATGAAACTATACCTACAGAAACATTTGCTGGCCAGAAGTTTGAAACTTTGCGGGGCAAATTAAGTTTACCTGTAAAGGGAGACGTCATTAATCGATTTGGCTCGGCGCGAGAAGATACCGGCTTATCTTGGAAGGGTTTATTCATTAAATCCACTGAGGGTAACGAAGTGAAATCCGTCGCGACTGGTCGGGTGATTTTTGCAGACTGGCTTCGTGGCTTTGGCAATCTTATCATTGTCGATCACGGTGAAGGCTATATGAGTCTTTATGGTAATAACCAATCTACCCTTAAAAAGACCGGCGAGATTGTGCGCGGTGGAGATGTGATCGCTTTAGTAGGTAATACAGGTGGTAATGAATCGAATGGACTTTATTTTGAATTAAGAAAACTCAGCAAACCTTTTGATCCTCTGGCTTGGACTTCAATTAAATAAGTGATTCGCCGATCGCATGCATTAGGATGCGACGCTCATGCAATTGGCCTAAATTTTTTTCCAGTCAGGCATGATTAGGCCAATAAAGGTTTTTTATTTTTAAATGCATCGTAAAGAATTAAAGCGACGCCAGTCGAAATAAAACTGTCTGCCACATTGAATGCTGGCCAATAAAACGCTTCATAGTGAACATAGATGAAGTCGATGACAAAACCATAATAGCTTCTATCACATAAGTTACCTATGGCTCCACCGAGAATAAAAGAAAGTGCTAAACACAATAGTGGCTGTTTTAATCGCTCGTGAATTAATCGGGTAATGATAATAATTGCGGCCAATGAGATGCTCATAAAGAAATATCTCTGCCAGCCAGAAGCTTTACTTAAAAAGCTAAAAGCAGCTCCCGTATTTTGAAAATGTACAATATTAAGAAACGAGTTCACCACTAAAGCGCTTCCTAAATTTAGATGATTAAATATCCATTGTTTGGATATGAGATCCAAAATAACAATCGATAAAGCAATCAGAATATATTTACGCATGCGACCTTAGTTCACCTTTTTCAAAAAGATTACTTATGCATCGATTGCAAATCGCGGGATGTTCATGATGCGATCCAACTTCTTCGCAATAATGCCAGCATCGGTCACATTTTTTATGTTCACTTGCGCGAACATCAATATGCAGATCACCTTGTCTTTCATGAAGTTTTGCACGCGATGTAATCATCGAAAACTTAAGATCTTCATGAAGCGCCCCTAAAGATTGATAAATTTCACCTGAAGCGAAGATATCAATCTCAGCTTGAAGTGAAGAGCCTACTAACCCTTTTTCACGTAACTCTTCAATTTTTTTATTAGCAATTGCACGTACAAGAATAATATGCTCCCATGCTAGCAACTCCCTTGCGTCCAAATCGTGAGGTGGTAGGTCATACCATGTATCCATAAATACTAATTCATCGCTTTGTGGCATGAGAATCTGCCAAATTTCATCTGCTGTAAAGCTTAATACAGGGGCCATCAATCTCATTAAGGCATGTGTAATATGAAAGATTGCACTTTGCGCAGCTCGTCTTGCTTTTGAATTCTCATTTGATGTGTAAAGACGGTCTTTCAAAATATCAAGATAGAACCCACCTAAGTCCTCAGAACAAAAGCTTATGAATTTTTGCATGCCCAAATGAAATTCATACGATGCATAATCTTTTTTAATATGATCTTGGAGCTGATGCGTTAAATGTAGTGCATAGCGATCTATGGATAACCATTCCTTCACAGGAAGTAAATCTTTTTTAACATCAAAGTCACCAATGTTGGCTAGCAAAAATCGTAAGGTATTTCGTATACGTCTGTATCCTTCAGAAACTCGCTTTAAAATTTCGTCTGAAATAGTAAGTTCGCCAGAATAGTCGGTGGAAGCTACCCAGAGTCTTAAAATATCAGCCCCGTATTGATCCATAACTTTTTGCGGTGCTACGACGTTGCCCTTCGATTTACTCATCTTATGGCCACTGCCATCAACGACGAAACCATGTGTGAGCAGAGATTCATATGGTGCTCTGCCATCAATTGCACAACCTGTGAGTAAACTCGATTGGAACCAGCCCCGATGTTGATCTGAGCCCTCCAAATAAAGATCGGCTGGATAAGATAAGTCTTCACGTTTTTTTAGTATGGATGCATGCGTCGTTCCTGAATCAAACCACACGTCTAATGTGTCGCTTATTTTTTTATATTGATTAGCATCTTCGCCAAGCAATGTTTTAGCGTCTAAATTAAACCAAGCTTCGATACCTGACCTCTCAACTTCTTTAGCAACTAATTCAGTTAATTCATTGGTACGCGGATGTAACTCGTAAGTTTCTTTATGCACAAAAAGTGGCATCGGAACGCCCCAATTTCTTTGGCGTGAAACACACCAGTCAGGGCGATTTTTAATCATAGCCTCAAGGCGTGCCTTACCCCATTCAGGATAGAAAGTGGTATGACTGACAGCTTCGTTTGCTTTCTCACGCAATGTCTTTTTATTATTTTCTTGATTCATCCCAATAAACCATTGGCGAGTAGCTCTAAAAATCACTGGTGTTTTGTGTCGCCAACAATGAGGGTAGCTATGTGATAATTTCTTCGAAGAAAATAAACATTGATTCACATCTAATGTTTCAATAATTTTTTTATTGGCCTCCCAAATACTTTCGTCCGCAAACTGTTCCACAAAAGAATAAAACTTTCCTTCTTCGTTGACTGGATTATCTACAGGCAATTGATATCGCATACCGACCGCATAGTCTTCTAACCCATGCGCAGGTGCTGTATGAACTAGTCCAGTTCCAGCTTCTAAAGTGACATGGTCACCACATATGATAGGTACATTTTTTTTGTAGAATGGATGGTTGAGCTTAAGATGCTCTAAAGCTAGGCCTTTACATGAGGCTAATTTCTTAAAAGACTCCAAACCATAATGCGTAAGATTTTTTTCAGCTAAATCTTCAGCAAGGATAAGATTCCCTTTTTCAGTACTATATAATCCGTAATCTAATTCAGGATGAACGCACACAGCCTGATTCGCTGGCAGCGTCCAAGGTGTAGTTGTCCAAATAACTGCGAATGTATCTTCTACTTCTTTAATATTAAATATATTGTTTAAAGTATCGCTATCTGTAACTTTAAAACCAACATCAATCGTAGGTGAAGTTTTATCTTCATATTCAACTTCAGCCTCAGCTAATGCTGAGCCACAATCAACACACCAATGCACAGGCTTACTTCCTTGATAGAGGTAACCATTTTGATAGATATGTCCAAGTGATCTCATGATATCGGCTTCAGTTTCAAAATTCATCGTGAGGTAAGGCTGATTCCAATCCCCTAATACCCCTAAACGTATAAAATCATTTTTTTGTTTTTCAACTTGCGTTGCTGCATATTCCCGACATAATTCTCTAAATTTTTTTGGATCAATGTTTTTGCCGTGCAATTTTTCCACAACAAGCTCAATTGGAAGTCCATGACAGTCCCATCCTGGAACATATGGCGCATCAAACCCAGATAAAGTTTTTGATTTAACAATGATATCTTTTAAGATTTTGTTAACAGCATGACCAATGTGAATATCACCGTTTGCATAAGGTGGGCCGTCATGCAGAATGAATTTTTTAGCACCTTTTCTTTTTTGTCTAATTTTTTGATAAAGCTTAAACTCCTGCCAGCGCTTAACCCAAAGAGGCTCACGTTTAGCAAGATCTCCGCGCATAGGAAATAACGTATCTGGCAAATTTAATTGATATTTATTTTCTTTGGTCATATGTTTTATTTTTCAAAATAACATGTTGCATACACAATATCTTTTTTGATTTGCTCAATGAGTGCATTAATATTTTCAAATTTCATTTCATCTCTAATCTTTTCCAAGAAAGTCACTTGAACATGCTGCCCATAAATATCTTCGTTGAAATTAAGCAAATGAACTTCTAGTAAAAGTTTTGGGATACCTGCAACTGTGGGTCTAATTCCAAGATTAGCAACACCATTTCTATTCCCTAATTTTACCGCATATACACCTGTTAGCGCGGGTCTCATATGCTTCATATGAATATTGGCAGTTGGGAAGCCCATTTGTCTTCCGCGTTTGTCTCCTTCAACCACTTTGCCGCTGATCGAATAAGGCCTTCCTAAAAATGCAGAGACTGAATCAATGCGTCCCTCTTTAAGGTCTTCTCTAATTAATGTACTTGATACTCGCTTACCTTTCACATCTATTTCTGGAATTTCGAATAATTCAAATCCGCTTTTTCTTAATTCTTGTATACCCGCTAGTCGTTGAGCTCCGAAACGAAAATCATCTCCTACGATAATGAGTTTTGTTTTTAATTGCTCTTTTAATATTTGATGCATAAACACTTCACTAGAAATACTTGCAAATTTTTTATTAAAGGCACATACAAAAACATTTTCAACGCCACAACTTAAAAAAAACTCTAGCTTTTCTCTTAAGCTCGTAAGTCGAGTAGGTGCGTTTTCCGGCGCAAAGAATTCTTTAGGGTGCGGTTCAAAAGTCATCACTGATGGTGTAATTTTTCTTCTTTTAGATTCCTCTGTAAGTTTTTGAATAAGCGCTTGATGGCCTATATGAACACCATCAAAATTGCCAATTGTAAGACCAATGGGCGTTTCTGAACTTAATGGAAAATGGCGAAAGACTTGCATCATAAAAACTTAAACAGCTCTTCGAATGAATGATTTAAGTCTTAATCCCATCATCCATAGTGAGCCAAAGTAAACAACAAACCCGGCAAGAATCAGCATCACTAAGTACATCAATCTTTTTGAAATAGAATACTCAAGCCAAAGTGATGAATCTCCTTTTAAATAAAACAAAGTGAGGCCCATTAAAACTAAAGCAATAAAAAGTTTTATTAAAAATTGTCCCCATCCTGCATGCGGTTTGTAATAGTTACCTTTTCTTAAATGATAATAAAGAAGACTTGCATTGAGGCAAGCCCCTAGACCAATCGCAAGTGCTAAACCTGCATGTTTAAACTGTCCAATAAATATCATGTTCATGAGCTGAGTTGAGAATAAAGTAAAGAGTGCAATTTTGACCGGCGTCTTAATATTCTGTCTCGCATAAAATCCAGGCGCTAATACTTTAATCATAATTAGGCCCATCAATCCAAAGCTATATGCAATGGTAGCTTGTTGGGTCATCAAAACATCATGCATATTAAAAGCGCCATAGTGAAATAAGGTTGCAATTAAAGGCAAAGATAATACGGCCAATGCAACAGCTGCTGGCGCTGCAAGAATAAAAGTTAGTCTTAGCCCCCAATCAAGTAAGCCTGAGTATTCTTTTTGGTCTTTACCTGAAAAAGATTTCGAAAGGCTTGGAAGTAGGATCGTGCCGAGCGCTACACCTAAAACGCCTGCTGGAAACTCCATGAGTCGGTCAGCATAATAAAGCCATGAAATACTTCCAGTCTCAAGAAAGGATGCGAAGATAGTATTAATAAGCAAAGATAGTTGCGCTATAGATACGCCAAAGATTGCAGGCCCCATGAGTTTAATAATCCTCCATACACCCTCATCTTTAAGGTCTAACTGATATTTAGGAATAAACCCAATTTCCCTTAAGAAGGGAATTTGAAAAATTAACTGGAGCACGCCTCCAACAAATACAGCCCAAGCTAATACCAGAATAGGCCTATCAAAATAATCGGCAAAAAATAATGCTGCAAAAATAAAAGATAAATTAAGCCATACAGGCGTTAAAGCAGGCACTGAGAACTTGTTGAAAGTGTTTAGAATGCCGCCAGCCATAGACACTAAGGAAATAAAAAAGATATAAGGGAAGGTGATTCTCAATAAATCAACAGTGAGCTGAAACTTTTCGGAATGCTCAATAAAACCTGGCGCACTAATGTAGACAAGCCAAGGTGCCGCAAAAATACCAATGCATGTAATCGCTATTAGAAAAAGACTTAATAATGAACATACGTGATTAATCAAGAGGTGTGTCGCCTCATAACTACGTTTGTTTTTATACTCAGCAAGTATGGGGACAAAGGCTTGGGAGAAAGCGCCTTCTGCTGAAATGCGCCTTAATAGATTGGGAATTTTAAAAGCTACAAAAAAAGCATCTGTCTCCATGCCCGCGCCAAAGATTTTGGCGATCAAGCTATCCCTCACAAAACCTAAAATTCTTGATACGAAAGTCATGCTTCCGACGGTTGCGAGTGCTTTAAGAAGATTCATTGAATTTATCTATTTAAGTGTCACTAAATTACAAAGATTTTAGCATGGAGGTCGTTTTATCAAGGTTTCCGACAAAAATATTGATAAGCTTAGAATATCAAGGGGAGATGGCTGAAATTTAAGGCTAAAATGAGCGTTTTATCTTGTATAAAACCTCAAATATCGCTAAAATTCTCGCCTTCGTAATAAAAGATATTAACTAAAGGATAAACATGGCAAATACCGCACAAGCTAGAAAACGTGCCCGCCAAGCAACGAAGCAACGAGCTCACAATGCAAGTTTGCGTTCAACTTTGCGTACTGCAATTAAAAAGATTTTAAAAGCAATTCAAACTGGCGATAAAACAGCTGCAAAAACATCTTTCCAAGAAAATGTTTCAGTTATCGACCGTATCGCTGATAAAAAGATTATTCATAAAAACAAAGCGTCACGTCATAAACAACGCTTAAACGCAGCAATCAAATCAATGGCTTAATTTCAAAGAGAGCTTCTCTCTTTGATCTAAGCAATCCCCAAAAGCTTTCTTACCTTCATAGCCTTATCGAAGGCTATGTCTAATTTTTTATCTAATACGGTAAAGTGGCCCATCTTTCGGCCCGGTCTTGCTTCATGTTTTCCATAAAGATGTATTTTTAAACCGGATTCATTAAAAGCGATATCCCAGTCAGGTTCTTTTTGTTTGTTGTTTGTCCAGACATCGCCTAGGAGATTAACCATGACAGCGGATGAATGAAGTCTTGGACTTCCGAGCGGAAGTCCTGCTAGCACTCTTACTTGTTGTTCAAACTGATTCGTCACAGAAGCGTCAATGGTGTAATGACCAGAATTATGAGGTCTAGGAGCAATCTCATTTACAAAAACCTTACCCTCACTAATAAAGAATTCAACACCCAGCACGCCCACATAATTAAGCGCTTGAGCTACTTGCTTTGTAAGTTGATCCACTAAATCATTAATCAATTGTGTTGAGCGTGCCGGCACAATGGAGATATCTAAAATACCGTTAGTATGAATATTCTCTGACACACTAAACGTCTCCATATGGCCTAATTGATCTCTAGCTAAAACTAAAGACACTTCCATATCTAAAGGAAGCATTTTTTCTAAAACGCATTCCTGACTTGAGAACTGATGAAAAGCCAATATCGCTTCTTTTTGTGAAGCAACTCTTGCTTGACCTTTGCCGTCATAACCAAAGCGAGCGACTTTTAAAATAGCAGGATAGATAGAAGAAGTATCTGAAGGAAAATCTTTATCTTCTCGAATGATTTCAAAAGGACCTACAGGAAGTCCTGATTCTTTTAAAAAAGTTTTTTCAAGCACACGATACTGTGCCACTCTTACCGACTCTGCTGAAGGGCTTACATGTATCTTTTTTGATAAGAATTCCATGCTGTCTGCAGGAACATTCTCAAATTCAGTGGTTACTCCTTGGCATGTATTTCTCATGACTTCCAACGCCGAAACATCATCATAAGATTTACATAAATGAATATCTGCTAAAGCCCCTGCAGGACTTTTTGGATCGGGATCTAATACAGTAACCTTGTAGCCCATCTCATGGGCTACAATCACAAAAAAACGACCTAACTGGCCCCCACCAAGAATGCCAAGCATCGCTGGTGGTAAAAGCGGTTGATCTAGCTGACTCAAGGCTTCTCCGATAAATTCATGTCGATAACTTTTTTAGCTTGCTTCTCTCTAAACACTTCAAGCTTTTTAGCTAATGTTTTATTTTCATGCGCCAAAATAGACACTGCAAAAAGACCTGCATTTGCAGCCCCTGCTTCACCGATAGCAAAAGTTGCTACAGGAATACCTCTTGGCATTTGTACAATAGATAATAAAGAGTCTTGACCTTGAAGATGTTTTGAAGGAATCGGTACGCCTAATACGGGCAATGTGGTTTTAGAAGCCACCATACCAGGCAGATGCGCCGCTCCTCCTGCGCCTGCGATGATAATTTGATAACCTTCTTGTGAGGCATGTTCAGCAAATTTAAACATCAAATCCGGGGTTCGGTGTGCTGAAATGACTTGAGCTTCATAAGGCACATCAAAATCTGCAAGCATTTGTGCTGCAAATTTCATCACCGGCCAATCACTGTCAGATCCCATAATAATGGCGACAAGTTTTTTATTTTCTGCCATACAAAACTCCCTTTAAAAATCTTAAAGTAAAATTAAATTATCTCTATGAATCAAAGAAGGTTGATCAATGTAACCTAATAAATTTTCTATCGAATTTGTAGGCTTGCCCATAATTTTTTTTGTTTCGGCCGCATTATAATTAATGAGTCCACGTGCAATCTCGCCGCCCTTTGTATCCAAACAAAGCACAACTTCTCCTCGATCAAAATCGCCTTCAACTGAAGTGACACCGATAGGCAGTAAACTTTTGCCTTCTTTTTTAAGTGCGTCGACAGCGCCGTCATCTAATATTAACTTACCTCTTAATTGTAAATGATCGGCAAGCCATTGTTTTCTTGCTGCAACTTTTAATTGTTTGCTTTCTAAATGGGTCCCTAAAGTTTCACCTTGATGAAGCCGAATTAAAACATTTTCTTCTTTGCCAGATGCAATGATCGTATGCGCGCCACTTCTAGATGCGCGTTTAGCTGCTAAAACTTTAGTGAGCATACCGCCCGTACCAATTGATGAGCCTGTACCACCAGCCATTGCTTCTAGAGATAGGTCACCTGCAACACCATGATGAATAAGCTTAGCTTCTTTATTTTTTCTTGGGTCTTCAGAAAATAGTCCTGGCTGATCTGTCAAAATAACTAAGAGGTCGGCTTCAATAAGATTAGCGACTAATGACGCCAGTGTATCGTTATCACCAAAACGAATTTCATCTGTCACTACAGTATCGTTTTCATTAATAATTGGAATCACTTTAAGTTCTAAAAGTGTATTTAATGTAGAGCGCGCATTGAGATATCTTTTTCGATCAGCAAGATCGTCATGCGTTAATAAAATCTGTGCGGCTTTTAGTGCGTGATGTGAAAAATTCTTTTCATAAATTTGAATCAACCCCATTTGGCCAATAGCTGCTGCCGCTTGCAATTCATTAATTAAAGTCGGTCTCGCTTTCCAACCAAGTCTTTGCATACCCTCAGCAACAGCGCCGCTTGAAACTAAAACAATTTCTTTGCCTGATTTAACGAGATGAGCGATCTGCTCTACCCATGAAGCAATAGCTTTTTGATCTAACCCTTCGCCATGGTTGGTGACTAAGCTAGAGCCCACTTTAATAATAATGCGATGACTATTCGCTAATAACGATTTCATTTTGAATTTTTTTATTCTCTTCAATAAAGGTCATGATGTCATATGTAAGCTCTTTACAGCCAACCCCCTTAATCGCGGAGATCGAATATACAGGCCCAGCCCAACCAAAAGACTTCACAAATGCTTTTACCTTATCTGCAACATCTTCCACCATATCAATTTTATTTAATATCAACCAGCGTGGTTTTTGATATAAAAGCTCATCATATTTTTTTAATTCATTCACAATAGCGCGCGCTTCATCAACTGGATTCACCGACGGATCAAAAGGTGCAATATCAACTAAATGTAAGAGTAATGTAGTTCTCGCAAGATGTCTTAAAAATTGATGTCCTAAACCAGCGCCTTCTGATGCTCCTTCAATAAGGCCAGGAATATCCGCAATTACAAAACTTTGATTCTCACCTACTCTCACCACACCTAAATTAGGGTGCAATGTTGTAAAGGGATAATCTGCGACTTTAGGTTTTGCCGCGGATACAGATCTTATAAAAGTGGACTTACCTGCATTTGGCATGCCTAAGAGGCCTACATCGGCCAATACTTTAAGCTCAAGATAAAGCTCAAACTCTTCTCCAGGCTCGCCCTTGGTGCATTGTCTGGGCGCTCGATTAATACTCGATTTAAAATGAATATTACCAAGACCGCCTTTGCCCCCTTTGGCTAAAAGAGCCCTGTTCCCATGATGGCTTAAATCCGCATAAGACTCACCAGTTGCTTTGTCTGAAATGACCGTGCCTACAGGCACTCTTAATATTAAATCCTCACCCTTTGCGCCATAACATTCCGCACTGCGTCCATTCTCACCTCTTTGTGCTTTTAAGGTTCGGGTATAGCGATAATCAACAAGCGTATTTAAATTTTGATCTGCTTCAAAAAATACAGAGCCACCTCGACCACCATCTCCACCGCTTGGACCTCCCATAGGTTCGTATTTTTCACGACGAAATGTTGCAATGCCATTGCCGCCATCACCTGCGTAAATTTTAATGGTTGCTTCGTCTATAAATTTCATATTATCAATTTACCAAATAAAAAAGCCCTATCAACTGACAGGGCTTTAAAGAATCTTAGAGTTGCTTAGACTGGAACAATATTAACGGTTTTACGTTTTAATGCGCCTTTGATGGTAAAGGTTACCTTACCGTCAGCCTTTGCAAAAAGAGTGTGATCTTTGCCCATGCCTACATTCACGCCCGGATGCATTTTGGTGCCACGTTGGCGAACAATAATGCTACCAGCTGAAACAACTGCCTCACCGAAAGCTTTTACGCCTAAACGTTTAGCTTGGGAGTCGCGACCGTTTCTTGAACTTCCGCCTGCTTTTTTATGTGCCATGATTAATCCTTAAATTATTTAGCTGATATTTTATCGATTTGAATCTCAGTAAAGCTTTGTCTATGGCCTTGAGATTTGCGGTAGTGTTTTCTACGGCGCATTTTAAAAATTGTTACTTTATCAAGACGTCCGTGGCTTACTACTGTGGCTGTAACGCTAGCGCCTCTTACAATAGGCGAGCCTATAGTCACATTATCACCATCAACGACTGTTAAAATTTGATCTAGAACGACATTTGCGCCTACATCGCCTGCTATTTTTTCAATCTTAAGCTTATCGCCTTGATTAACGCGATATTGCTTACCACCTGTTTTAATTACTGCGTACATGATAAAACCTCAAGCTTTAACAACTTTAAAAGAATCGCGAATTATACTTAAATTAGACCTGTTAAGCAAACTCTTCAGGGAGAAAGATAAGGGTTTTTTGCTCACAAACCCCGGGAAGATGACTATGTTAAAATATTCCTTTGACAACATTTAAGCATTGTTTTTGTGACCCTAAGCGCCATTTTATCCCCAATTAAAAGCGATTTATTAGCTGTGAATGAGGTTATTCGCTCTTCTCTTCACTCTGAAGTGCCTCTAGTTAACCAAGTTGCAGGACATATTATACAAGGGGGCGGTAAACGACTAAGGCCTAGTATCCTGCTTTTAGTAGGTGGCTTATTTGGCCCCATTCAAAAAGAGCATCATGAGTTGGCAGCGGTGATTGAGTTTATTCATACCGCAACACTCCTTCATGATGATGTTGTAGACCAATCCACGAAACGAAGAAATCACAAAACTGCAAATACCATTTTTGGAAATTCTGCGAGTGTTTTGGTGGGGGATTTTATTTACTCTAGAGCATTTCAAATGATGGTGAAAATCAATCATATGAAAGTCATGGAAGTCTTAGCCAACACCACAAATACCATTGCAGAAGGTGAAGTATTGCAACTTTTAAACATCCATAACGCCTCTATTAAAGATGAGGATTACTTAAAAGTTGTATATTACAAAACCGCTAAATTGTTTGAATCTGCTGCCGAGCTGGGGGCTATTATCGGTGGCGCTCATGATTCTGATATTAAAGCGCTAGCCCAATTTGGTAAGCATATGGGAATTGCTTTTCAGCTTATAGATGATGTCCTCGATTTATCAGGTAACCCTGACGATATAGGTAAAAATCTAGGAGACGATCTAGCAGAAGGTAAGCCTACCCTACCTCTTTTATTTGCTATGAAAAAAGGTAATGCCCAACAAAAGAATATTATTAGAGCTGTCATTGAAAATGGCGGACTAACAGAATTAGAAGGTGTTTTGAATGCTGTTGAAGAAACTAAGGCACTCGATTATGTAAGGCAACTCGCAAAAGAAGAAATAGAAAAAGGTGAAAAGCTTATTCAACACATTGCGCCTTCTATTCATAAAGACGCTTTATTAGGGCTTACACAATTTGTAATCTTGAGAGATTACTAATTTAAAACAATAGGGTCACCATTATCGGCACGGTAATAACTTAAGTGCGCACATTTATTTTTACCCGAAGTGATTGAGCCATCAAAAATTGATTTTCCATTGAGGTCCACCTGGGCATAGCCATTATTGAATAATGTCACCTCTGCCTCTTTTTTACCTTGGCGCAACGAAAAACTAATAGCATGATCATGTTCAGATTCAGAATAAACCTGCCAATTACTACCTCCTGCAAGCTGTGATAGCCAATTGGGAAGATCAACTTCGACACGACAAACTACTAAATCAGCCCAGGCTGAATGATCTTCAGACGGAGTCACCTTATCTAATGTGTTTTGTAATTCATTCATAAATCATAGTTTAAATCATTCACAATCATTTAATGGTGATTAATTCTATAATTTCAAGTAAATTTATTCATAATATTTTAAAAAATTAAAATCTCAAGGTAAATCATGCTCATTATCGGGATGACTGGCGGTATTGGATCTGGCAAAAGCGAAGCTTTAAAAATTTTTGCATCATTAAATATTGAAGTGATTGATCTCGATAAAATATCAAAAGAGATCACGGAGAAAAACCATGAAGCTATCGAAGAGATAAAAACTTTATTTGGCCAAGCTTTATTTAATAAAGAAAATGAATTAGACCGAAAAAAATTAAGAGATATGATTTTTTCAGATAAAAATCTAAAAATAAAACTTGAAAGTATTCTTCATCCGAAAATACTTGGTGAAGTTAAAAAGAAATTAAGTAGCTTTTCTGATGAATCATATGTGGTGATTGATATTCCATTATTATTTGAAACAAATCAGTACGTACCTCTTATTTCAAGATCACTTGTAATTGATTGTGAATTGAGTGATCAAATCGAACGCGTTAAGAAAAGAGATGGTATGGATACTGCTATGGCACAATCTATCATCAGCCAGCAGGTAGATCGTAATACGCGTATTCAAAGGGGGGATGATGTTATCCTCAATGATGGATCTATAGGGTCACTCGAAGGCTCCATTAAAAAGCTACATGAAAAATATTTAAATTTAGTTGCTGTTAAATAAAATCGACCTGATAATGCCCATATGATCACATTTGAATTTCCGCTTAATGAACGTATTCGCCGACTGCTTCGCATCGAAGAGATTTACCAAAAATTTGAGCACCAGTTAAAAAATACGCATGACTATTTTGAGTTTGGTTGTTTTAATACTCTTTTCGAAATAGTTCAGCTTGTATCTAGATCGGATTTGAAAATTGATTTTCTGCAGGAATTAGAAAGACAAGAAAAGAAACAGTCAACTCTTCAATCTGACCAAGCAGATAAAGAAGGGCAGCTTGATCTAAAAAAAATTATTTCGATGATACAAGTTGCGCGTAAAAAATTAGAAAATATAGATGTAAAGCCAGGCTTTAATTTTAATAACAATCTATTCTTAGAAGAGGTTAAAAAAAGAATTACTTCACCGGGTGGTCTCTTGGATGTAGATTTTCCAAATTTTCATAATTGGACAATTCAAAAAACAAGGAAATCTAAATTAGAAGACTTTAAATCTTGGTCTGAACCTCTTATGGTATTTAAAGATGCAGCTTCTGTCCTCTTAATCATTCTTAGAAATCAATGTCATATAGAATTACTGAAAGCCAAAGAAGGTAAGCATCAAAAAACAATAGACCCACTTAAAACATTTGATCTCATTAGACTTGAAATGGCTGAAACTCTAGACGTGTATCCTGAAATTAGCTCAAACAAATATACAGTGAATATTTTCTTTAATGAGCTTAGTAAGGAGTTAAGAAAAGAAGCTATAAAATCAAATCTTGAATTCAAATATAGTATTTGTTGGTTATGAACGCAAAGATTACTATTGTAAACTGCCCCCATTGCAATCAGAGTATTGAGTACAGTTTATCTAATGTTTTTAGGCCTTTCTGTTCAGAACGATGCCGCATGATCGACTTAGGTCAATGGGCTAATGAAGGTTATAAAATTCCTGTTGAAATTAACCCCGAAGATTTAAACGAAGACTCTATTTAATAACTGACCAAGGCCTTTAATATGAAACTATTCAAATTTATTCTATATCTCATCGCTGTTTTAGTGTCATTTGAAACATTGGCGGAGCCAGCTCTTAAAATAGAAAACGCTTGGGTTGGCGCTACCGAAGAAGGGGGTGATATGAGTGTCGCTTATATGTCACTTTTAAGTCATGAAGATTTAATACTGACTTCAGTCACTTCTCCAAAAATAAATACTATAGAAATGCACAATACCATTCTAGAAAAAGGTGTCATGAAAATGCGCATGGCCCATGAAATCAAAATCGATCACGATAAGGCCTTTGAATTTAAATCGGGTGGGAGTCACTTAATGCTTATGGATTTTAAGGGTCCTCTTAAAGCTGGCCAGAAAGTTAAGCTTACACTCCATTTTAAAGATACGAAAAATCAGTCTTTTGATAAATCAATTGACGCAGTCATTAAATAATCTTATTCCCAAATAGCTCTTTGCATCGCAACGCCATGTCCGCCATTTTGCCAAGATGTGGTGAGACTTCCTTGATTAAGTCCGCCTAAAGCATAAATTGGAATATCTAGTTGATTCACACATTCACTAAAAAATTCCCATCCTATCGGATCGATGAGGGGATGGGAATTAGTTTTTTGAATAGGGGAAAAAAGAGCAAATGATAACTTCAACGCTTGTGCAAGTTTAAGCTCATCCAAGTTGTGGCAAGAAACGCCACAAATTGAAAATGAAGGACGCATTTTTAATGTTTTTAAAACATGCGCCGGGTAATGAACGCCATCAGCATCAACCTCTAGTGCAAGCTTTTCATTTTCATTAATGATAATTTTCGCATTATAAGGCCTTGCTTTATCGATAATAATTTTCGCTATTCTTTTTAAATCATCATAAGGCAAATTTTTTTCTCTAATCTGTATCATCTTTATACCCTGCTCTAGTTTAATTTTTAATTTTTCAAAAAATAGAGCCTCCCCCATCGCTTCAATATTCGTTATTGCATAAACAGGGGGCAACAGAACGGATTTAAGTACAAATAAATTCGTTGGTAATATGGGACTTACGGAAACATGCGCTGGATCTTGCCAATCCAACAATTGATTTTCACATGATTGTATTTCCCCGATCCAATTAGTGACTTTAAAAAAGTAGATATATACTTTCTTGTCTGGGTAGGTATAACGACGCTCAAACCAGATTTCTGCATCATTTGCAGAAATATTAATTTCTTCTTTAAGTTCTCTTTGGAGGGCCTCAAAAGGTGTTTCTTCACTTTCAATTTTACCGCCTGGAAATTCCCACCAACCACTCCAGCTCGTTCCTGATGGCCTTCGCGCCATAAGGAGAAATCCATCATTTCTTTGAATTACAGCTGCCGCTACACGAACAATATTCACAGCTTAAGTGCGATAGTCTGCATTGATTTTTACATAATCGTATGAAAAATCACATGTCCATATCGTGACCTTAGCTTTGCCTCGATTAAGAAGTATTCGCATACTGATTTCAGAATGTTTCATAACTTCTTGGCCTTGCGCTTCAGAATAAGAGGCTGCTCGACCGCCTTTTTCTGCTACCAGAATATCGCCTAAAAATAATTGAATTTTTGTAATATCGAGTGCTTCAATTCCAGCGTAACCAATTGCAGCTAATATTCTTCCTAAATTTGGATCAGACGCAAAAAAAGCTGTCTTAATCAAAGGAGAATGTGCAACTGCAAAAGCGACTTTCCTACATTCAGTATCATCTAAACCTGACTCTACCTGAACGGTAATAAATTTTGTAGCGCCCTCCCCATCCCGCACGATAGCTTGCGCCAACTCTATAGCAATATCCTGAATAGCATTTTTAAGGACTTCATAATCTTTTCCTTCTTGATTAATTTCAGTATGTCCAGATTGTCCAGTAGATATAAGAATAAATGAATCATTAGTAGATGTATCTCCATCGACAGTGATGCAATTAAATGATTGGGCTGTAACTTCTTTAAGCATTTGATCAAGCAAGACTTGATTAATAGAAGCATCTGTTGCAATAAATGAAAGCATAGTGGCCATATTTGGATGGATCATGCCGGAGCCTTTACTTATGCCAGAAATAGAAATTTCTTTATCTTGTATTTTAATTTTTTTCGACGCAGCTTTTGGGACAATATCTGTGGTCATGATCGCTTCGGCTGCATCCAACCAATGATTTGGGGCTAAATTTTTTAGCGCTTCTGGTAATCCAGACTTTATTTTATCAACCGGAAGGTTTTCTAAAATTACACCTGTTGAGAACGGCAAAACTTGTTCTGACTTAATTGATAAAAGTTCCCCCACGGCCCGGCATGTTTCTCTAGCTCTCAAGATACCCTCTTCGCCTGTACCCGCATTAGCGCATCCTGTATTAATAACTAAAGCTCGAATTTCAGATGCGCCTTTTAAATGTTCTTTGCAAAGAAGAACGGGAGCAGCGCAAAAGGCATTTTGCGTGAATACGCCAGATACTTTTGAACCTTCATCAATATTCACTAACAGCAAGTCTTTGCGATCCGGTTTTTTAATATTCGCTTTAGCAATACCTAGAGATATTCCTTTAACTGAGAAAATAGAATCGACAGCAAGCGGCTTAAGATTAACTGGCATGACTTATTCTTTTCTCCAAATAGTTCCTTGAGGGGTGTCTTCCAGTACTACACCATTTTCAAGCAATACAGATCTAATGCGATCTGCTTCTTTAAAATCTTTATTTAATTTTGCTTCATGTCTTTTAGATATGAATTCATCAATATCAAAAGAATTTTTAGCGTCACCCTTTAAAAAGATCTCTGGGTCTCTTTCAAGAAGGCCAAGCATTTTAGCAAGCCCTTTAAGAAGGGATGCTAAAGACAAAGATTTATTTTTATTAATTTCATTTGCCAATTCAAATAAAATGGAAATAGCCTCTGGTGAATTAAAATCATCGTCCATAGCCTCTTTGAATTTAACCGCTAACGGATGATTCCAATCTACTTCCATATGGTTAATTTCCATACCTCTAAGACTTACATATAATCTTTGTAGCGCTATTTTTGCATCTTCAAGATGGGCGTCTGAATAATTCAATGGACTTCGGTAATGCGCCCTTAAGATAAAGAATCTAACAACTTCCGCATCAAATTTTTCAAGCACAGTACGGATGGTAAAAAAGTTTCCTAGGGATTTAGACATCTTCTCTTCGTCAACTCGCACGAAGCCATTATGCATCCAATAATTAGCCATCTTGCAGTCATGCGCCCCTTCTGACTGAGCTATTTCATTTTCATGATGAGGAAATTGAAGGTCCTGGCCGCCTCCATGAATATCAAAATGATGTCCAAGATAATGAGAGCTCATAGCTGAACATTCAATATGCCAACCTGGTCTTCCTTTGCCCCAGGGTGAATCCCAACTTGGCTCATTAGGTTTTGCAGACTTCCACAACACAAAATCTAATTCATCATTTTTATTTTGATCCACATCGACTCTCTCACCCGCTCGAAGATCTTCTATTGATTTACCTGATAATTTTCCATACCCATCAAAAGATCTTACTTTATAAAAAACATCTCCATTTTTAGCTACATAAGCATGTTGTTTTTCAATCAACGTTTGAATCATAAAAAGCATATCTTCGATATGTTCGGTTGCCTTTGGCTCTTTTGAAGGCTTAATCACACCCAAAGCTTTTGCATCAGCATTCATTTCTTCAATATATCTTTCTGTTAAGCTTTGTATTGATTCATTATTCTGAAGAGCACGACTAATAATTTTATCGTCGATATCAGTAATATTTCTTATGTAATTCACCTGAAACCCGGAAATATCAAACCAACGTCTCACCATGTCAAAAATAACCATCACACGCGCATGACCAATATGGCAAAGATCGTAGACTGTCATCCCACACACGTAGATATTCACTTGCCCTTTTTGGATAGGCTTAAACGTCTCTTTATTTTTTGAAAGGGTGTTATAGATTTTAATCATTGCAAATCAGAGCTTAAGTCTAAGAAAAACAAAGAGATAGTGATAGGCTTATTCGTAAATAACATATAGATGATAAGGGTGCTATTTGTTAGAATTATGCTAATTTATTAGCCTGAATGATACCATGCCGCAAAAAAATGAATGTTCTAAAATAATAGGTTTTTGGGTTTTTATTTTTTTATCCTTTTCTACATTTTTTTTAGTAAGTGAAATTTATGCTGCTGATGATTTAAAATCAATAATGCAGCTTATTGAGAAAGGTGAAAAAGAAAAAGCCGCTCAACAAATTGACCAATATCTAAAAATTAATCCTAACGATCCACAGCTTATGTTTATTAAAGGTGCAGTAAATGCGGATCTTAAAAAATATAATGAAGCTATAAACGCGTTTACTTATCTCACTGAAAAATACCCGACACTTCCTGAGCCATTTAATAACTTAGCATTAATTTATATTGAATTAGGTGATTATGGCAAAGCTCAAAAATTTCTCGAGTCAGCTCTAAAAATAAATCCGGAGTATTTTACTGCCTATATAAACTTAGGTGATCTTTATTCAAAACGTGCGCTAGTTTCTTATGGCAAAGCCTTAGAGATTGATAAGAAAAATGTGAGCGCTAAAAATAAATATTTGCTCATTGAAAAGACTATTAAATATAAATAAAATTGATGATCTGGCTTATGGATTGATAACAAAATGAGCAAAAGACTGTACAAGATTAAAATAACAAATGGAGAGTTATGAATGAAGACTGCGCTTAATTTAATTAAATCACTTTTTTTTGTCTTTTGCTTGATACCCCATCTAGCCCAAGCAGCTAATCCTGTCGTGGAATTTGAAACGAATCAAGGCAACTTTAAAATTGAACTTTATCCAGACAAAGCACCAAAGACAGTAAGTAATTTTTTATACTATGTCGATAATGGCTTTTATAAAGAGACTATTTTTCATAGGGTGATTAGTAATTTTATGATTCAAGGTGGTGGGTTTACTAAAGAAATGACTGAAAAGAAAACTCAAGCGCCCATTATTAATGAATCTAATAACGGACTCGTTAATAGTGCTGGTTCAGTTGCCATGGCTAGGACAAATGATCCTAATTCTGCAACAGCTCAATTTTTTGTTAATTTGATTGATAATAATTTTTTAAACTATACAAGTCCGGAGCCAAGCTCTATTGGATACTGTGTTTTTGGCAAAGTGACTGAAGGCATGAATATTGTTCATAAGATTGGCCAATTACCAACAGGAAGCTCTAGAGGCTTTTCAGATGTCCCTATTAGACCTGTCATTATCATTAATGCTAAACATATTAATTAATATTTTATAAAGGATTTTAAGTGATTACGCTCTCAACTAATTTAGGCAACATCGTTCTAGAACTAGATGCTGATAAAGCTCCCATTACAGTTAAAAATTTTTTAAGCTATGCTAAAAGTGGTTACTACAATGACACTGTCTTTCATAGAGTAATTGATGGCTTTATGATTCAAGGCGGCGGTTTTGAGGCTTCAATGAAACAAAAACCTACTGAAAGCCCTATTAAAAACGAAGCTAACAATGGGCTTAAAAATAATAAATACACCATTGCAATGGCAAGAACTTCAATACCTGATTCAGCTACAAGCCAATTCTTTATTAATGCAAGTAATAATGACTTTTTAAATTTCCCAGGACAAGATGGTTGGGGCTATTGCGTTTTTGGAAAAGTGACCGACGGTATAGATGTGGTAGATAAAATTCAGAAAGTAGCTACTGGCAATTCAGGCGGCCATCAAGATGTTCCTCGTGAGCCTGTAATAATCTTGAACGTCACCGTTGATTAATATTGCTCAATCAAACTATATTTGTATCAGATATTCACTTGTGCGAAAGTCGCCCAAGCATCACTGATGCTTTCATAAGATTTCTAGATGAAACTGCTAGCCAAAGTGAAGCCCTTTATATACTAGGTGATCTATTTGAGTATTGGATCGGGGATGACTGTAATCAACATGAAAATATAATTGAAGCTATTAAGCAATTAACGAATCGACAGATTAGAGTTTTTTTGATGCATGGCAATAGAGACTTTCTTATCGGTCCTTTTTTTGAAAAAAGAACGGGCGCTCTGTTATTGGATGACCCAACGCTTATAGAGATTTACGGCAAGAAAATACTTCTGAGCCATGGCGACTCCCTGTGTATAGACGATATAGAGTATCAAATCTTCAAAGACAAAATTAGACATAAATCATGGAAAAAAGTATTTCTAAAGAAATCTTTAAATGAACGAATTTCAATTGCAAATGAATTCAGAAAAGAGAGTGAATTAAATAAGAAAAATAAATCTGATGAAATTATGGATGTAAATTCGGACGAGGTTAATCGAACCATTATTCGATTTAATTATCCAGATTTTTTCATTCATGGCCATACGCATAGGCCAAACAATCATTTAATTCATCTTAATGGGCACAGCATGCAACGTATTGTTTTAGGTGATTGGTATGAACAAGGAAGTTATTTAACTATAGATGCATCTGGTATAAAAACACACAAGATTTAATTTTTAGAAAATTCTAGCGGCCTTCTTTTTTCGGCTACTTTATCAAGTACGCCATTAATATATTTATACCCTTCAACCCCCCCAAACGTTTTAGCTAATTCAACACCCTCATTAATTGCTACTTTATAAGGTATAGCAGAGTCATAAATAAGCTCATAAACTGAAATACATAAGATTGAATGTTCAATAGGACTTAGCTTTTCGATGGGTCGATCAATATAACCCGAAATTTCATTATTTAATTCATTGATATTTTGAATCACTCCATCAAAAAGATGATTATAAAAAACTTCATCTGCTTTTGAATAATCAGGATCATCTTTAATATCTTTTTTAATTTGATTAATATCAAACTGATTTATGATACCGCGATAAATACTCTTCATTACTAGCTCTCTAGATTTGCGTCTATTATTGACGAGCTTTTTTTTCTTTTTGATGGTTTGTACTTCTGACATTAAATTGACTTTAATAAATGTATCATTTGAATTGCAACTTGAGCAGCCTCTTTGCCTTTAACTTCGGTTCTTGCCATCGCTTGTTCATCATTATCTGTGGTGAGTATTGCATTAACGATTGGTATATTAAATGCTAACTGAACATCCATAATTGATTTTGCTGAATGATTTGCAACCACTTCAAAATGGAAAGTTTCTCCTCTAATTACAGAGCCTATAGCAATGAGCGCATTAAAAATTTTTGATTGCGCCATCTTTTGAAGGGTTAAGGGAGTCTCAAGAGCGCCAGGAACCTTGGTTAATAGAATATTTTCATCCTTTACACCAAGATTAAGCAGCTCGTGATGGCACGACTTGAGAAGAGCCTCGCCAACATGTGGATTGAATTCTGACATCACAATACCAATGGAAAATGGTTCTCCATCTAGATTTTTTACAATTTCTCTCAATTGGTTAAGTCCCTTAAAATTACTTTTTAATAAAAAAGTAATTTTAACTTATATGAGAGCTATCTTTAGCTTTTATATGGGCTAATGAAACAATATCCAAGCTTTTTGTATTGTGCTCCATATGCCATAGGAGATAGGTATACCAACAGCTGACCAAGCAAGAAAAGTAATTAATGGCGTTTTTTCAGCTCTTCCAATCACTTCTTTTGCTGAAGTCAATTTCTCATGTGCTAATTTCTTTTCAGCTAACAGCTCTTTATCGGTCATAAAGAATTTTTTTGCAACAGGACTTACCATAAGATTCGCAATAAATCCTACAGCTAACATGGCCGCTAAAATATAAAAAATAGGCGCATAAATTTCTGAGAAAGGAATGTGTGCTTCAACTCTCATATCATGCATATAATTAACAATCACGGGTCCTAATATACCCGCGGTTGACCATGCTGTTAAAATTCTTCCATGGATCGCACCTACAAATTGTGTACCAAACATATCTGCTAAATAAGCCGGTATCGTTGCAAATCCGCCGCCATACATAGAAGCAATAATACAAAAACAGGTTGCGAAGAGCGCTAAAGATTTTGATCCTGCCATATAAGATGCAGTCACATACATGGCAATGCCGAGCGTAAAAAATATAATGTAAGTAAGTTTTCTACCTAATTTATCTGAAATACTAGCCCAGAAAAAACGACCAAAAATATTAAATAAAGAAATTAGTCCTACAAATCCAGCGCCAACTGCCGCTGCAAGGGCCAATAAAGATTCGTCTTTTTTAAGGTCTGCAAAACCCAAGTCTGCGTGACCAATTAAAGCACCGCCAAACGTTTCTTGAAGCATGGGTGCTGCTGCCCCAATAATACCAATGCCAGCTGAAACATTCATGCACAGCACTATCCACAAAAACCAAAATTGGGGAGTTTTGTGCGCTTTGTTTAAATGCACATGATTTGAAGCAATCATATTATTGTTTTTATTTTTAGAAGGCGTCCATCCTGCAGGCTTCCAACCCGATGGGGGAACCCGATACCCCAAAGAGCCTGAAATCATAAAGAAAGAATAAATAATGGCCAATACGACAAACGTTTGCCAAATACCTGGCTGAATAATGCCATTCGTAACAGTAGAAAATTTCGTCATAAGCATAGTGGCAAGTGGAGAACCTATCATAGCGCCCCCGCCAAAGCCCATAATAGCCATACCTGTTGCCATACCTCTTTTATCAGGGAACCATTTGATTAGCGTAGATACGGGAGAAATATATCCTAAACCGAGACCAATACCTCCAATCACTCCGCTGCCGAGCCACATCATCCAAAGTTGATGGGAATAAATGCCGAATGCAGAAAGTAATAGCCCTCCGCACCAACACAATGTAGATACAAGCCCAGCTTTTCTGGGGCCAGAACGCTCTAACCAGCTACCCCAAAAAGCCGCAGAACATCCTAAAAGAACAAAAAATAAGGTGTACATCCATCCCAAGTCAAACTGAGTCCAGTTGCAATCAGTTGCTGTTAAGGCGCGCAACGTACCATGAAGTTTATCTGAAAAAGTTGCAGCACCTGCAGCACATGCTGCCAAGGGTTTTCCATCGCTTCCTATTAAGGCATTACCTAAGGGTTTCCAAAAAACGCTAAATCCATAAGCCATCCCAATAGAAAGGTGTATAGCTAATGCGGCAGGCGGAACGAGCCAGCGATTATAAGAAGCTTCAGCGGTAATATATTCTTTTGAAAAAAAACTTGGCATATCAATTCTCCGAAAATCAACAATTCAATATTAAATTAATTTAAGAAAAACACCATAATTCTTTGTAAGCTAGGTATTGTCATTAAAATGTCATATAAATGTCATACGATCATAATCATTCTATTAATATAAGTAATTATGAAAGCTAATGTTCTAATCGTTGAGGATGAAAGCCCTATTCTTGAGCTGCTAGCGCTCAATATTTCTCAGGCTGGCTATAATCCATTAAGGGCTATAAGTGCCGAGCACGCGGAAAAACTTATTAATGAAGCTCTTCCTGACATTATCCTGCTCGACTGGATGCTTCCCGGCATGTCAGGGATAGATTTTGCAAAAAAATTACGTAGCAATACTTTAACTAAAACAATCCCTATTATTATGTTAACGGCTCGAAGTGACGAATTAGATAAAGTCAGAGGCTTGGAAGTTGGTGCTGACGATTATATTACTAAGCCTTTTAGCCCTCGAGAACTTAATGCTCGAATCAAAGCAGTTCTTAGAAGAAAGGCTCCTGAGCTTACTGAAGATCTTTTAAAAATTAATGGTCTAGAATTAGATCCTGTATCGCATCGCGTTAGCGGAAATAATAAGCCATTAGAAATGGGTCCTACAGAATTTAGACTACTTCATTTTTTTATGAGCAATCCAGAAAGAGTTTATTCAAGAAGTCAGCTACTGGATAAGGTTTGGGGAAGTCAAATTTTTATTGAAGACAGAACAGTGGATGTTCACATTCGAAGACTTAGAAATATTCTTACCCAATCTCAGCATGAAGGTTTGATCCAAACTGTCCGAGGCTCTGGCTACAGACTGTCTACAAAATAAAATAACCTAGATAATTTTTAAGTATTACTCGCTATAATACCCATACGTTTTTAGCGAGAAAAACATTGCAAGATATTCGTTGGAATTCTTTTTGGGTTTTGGTATTTGTATCTTTTTTATCTCTTATGGTATGGGGATTTAAAAGTCTAGAAGCTGCTTTATTCTTTTTTACTTCATGCCTCACTTTTTATCTACTCTCTCATGTTTATTGGATTCACCGTTTAAATAAATGGCTTAAAAATCCCAATTTATCAACTATTCCTAGCGGCTCTGGTATCTGGGAAGAAATATTTGCCCTACTCTATCGAGAGTACAGAAAACAAAAAAGGAGCAAGTCTGAGCTCACCACAACGCTAGGCAGATTTATGACGGCGGCAGAAGCTATTCCTGATGGCATCATCGCATTGAATCAAAATAATGAAATTGAATGGTGCAATAAGCCTTCAGAAAAAATGCTTGGTGTTAATCTTTCTAAAGATATTAATCAACCTATTAATTACTTATTACGCGAAACTAGTTTTACTGAGTATTTAAATAACAATAAGAACGATGCCACACTTAAATTAATTTCATGGCGAAATACTGGTAGATCATTCGAAATACTTCTTGTACCTTTTGGCGCCAATCAAAAACTTCTCATTTGCAGGGATATCACACAATTAGAAAAGAATGACTCTATTAAACGTGACTTTATTGCCAACGTCTCTCATGAATTAAAAACGCCACTCACTGTCATTGTAGGGTTTTTAGAAACGCTCTCTGATATGAAAAATGAATTTAATGAAAAAACACGTCCTTATCTTCAAATGATGCTTGAGCAATCTGATCGAATGAGAAGATTAGTTGAAGACTTACTTAAACTTTCATCTATTGAGTCGAACGCAGCGCCTGCGATGAAAAAAGAAATAAATATGTCACAGCTTTTTAAAGACTTAAAAAAAGACTCTGCATTACTTTCTAATAAGGAACACAAGATCACTATGTCTATCAGTAAAAATATCTCTTTATTAGGATATGAGAAAGAAATTTATAGCGCCTTTTTTAATTTAATAATTAACGCTATTCATTATACAAAAAAAGGCGGCTCGATCAATGTTATATGGGGTATGAAAAATCAAAGACCCTATTTTGAAGTACAAGATTCTGGAATTGGAATTGATGAAAAATTAATCCCTCGATTGACCGAGCGTTTCTTCAGGATAGATGCTGATCGTAGCAGAAAATCTGGCGGGACAGGATTGGGCTTGTCTATTGTGAAACATGTATGTATTCGACACCAAGCGCAAATAGAAATTACAAGTCAAATGGGTAAAGGCAGTCAATTTAAAATTGTATTCCCTCAAGATAGGCTATCCTTAAACACATAATGCAAAAGAATAATTTCTTACTTTTTTTAGGTTTGTTACTTTCAAGTTGGTTATCCATTCAAACTACTTATGCCAAAGAGATTGTCGAACCTGATAGACAGTCTGGAAATCAGCTCGGCAAAACAGATTTTGACCGGATGGCTGATCATGAAATTAGAGAAAATATTCAAAGCCTAAGATCACTTATGATTAAGCTCTATAAGAGAAATCCTGTCGAACTAAAAAAAAGTACTTCTGAAGATGCGGAAAAAATGGTGAATTGGGTATTTAATGGAAATCATGATTGGAATTTCGAAGCTATTAATAATGTTCAAGGCAATGAAGCAATCTATCTTACATTCAATGAGGATTTCAAAGGCGATAGGGTTCTCCCATTTATTGTAGGCATTTACACAATGCTCCTTAAGGCTCATGGAGGGAAAAAAGAATTTTATTTATTTGATTCGATTGACCCTCAGCTTTTATATAATGCTTCTCGAAATGTAGAAATAGCTGCCTGGAAACTTTCTAATACAAAAGATGCTTCTGGTAGGCTCTTTCTTGTCGCAAATGAAATTAATGCAAAAGAAAATAATTTATCTTTTGAAAGAGAATTTGGGAAAATTATTGGTAGAACAGACTTTATAGCTTTTACATTATCAGAAAAAATGGAGCGAAGTATTACGCATATTATTCAAAACCTCGCTACGGGGATATTAATACCTATACTATAAGTTATAAAAGTATTTTTTCAATGCCGCCTTTGGTAGAACTCTCTACAAAGTTTTGCATCCAATCAGCGCCTAATAAATTCTTGGCTAATTCAACCACAATATAGTCTGCTGTCGTATTTGTTTCTTCTCCATAACGCGCCAATCCTTGTAAACAAGAAGGGCAAGAAGTAAGAATTTTGACTTCACCAAGTAATTCTGGTTGATCAATACCCATTTTTTGAATCCCTTTTTCAATTTCTTCTTGTTTTCTCTTTTTGACCTGAGTCGCAATATCTGGCCTACCTACAGCAAAAGTTCCTGATTCTCCACAACAACGATCATTTAAAGGTACGCTTGTATTCATTAATGCGTTCGTAACTTTAGAGGGTGCATATGTTTTCATTGGACTATGGCAAGGATCATGGTACATATATCTGGTGCCTGAAACACCTTCCATTTTTACTCCTTTTTCCATGAGATACTCATGAATATCTAATAACCTGCAACCAGGAAATATTTTTTCAAATTCATATTTTTGCAACTGGTCCATACAAGTGCCGCAGGAAACAATCACCGTTTTAATATCGAGATAATTTAGTGTGTTCGCTACTCTATGGAACTGCACGCGATTGTCAGAAGTTATTTTTTGACCTTTATCATGATTGCCAGTAGAGGTTTGAGGATAACCACAACATAAGTATCCAGGAGGTAGAACAGTAATCGCACCAACCTCATATAACATAGCTTGGGTTGCTAATCCTACTTGTGAGAAAAGTCTTTCAGAACCACATCCAGGGAAGTAAAAAACTGCATCAGAATCTTCATTAATTTTTTCCAGATTTCTTATGACTGGAACGACTTTATCATCTTCGATGCCAAGAAGCGCTCTCGAGGTCTTAGTTGGCATATTTTTAGGCATGGGCCGATTTAAGAAATGAATAATTTGAGACTTGATCGGCGCTTTACCAATTGTGGAAGGTGGATTATTTTTAAATAAATTAATGGTGCCGAGTTTTTTTAATAAGTGATGACCAGCTTGTTGAACTTTGTATCCAACATCGACCATTAAAGTTCTCATAATTTTAATGGTGACCGGATCTTTCATATTTAGATAGCTCATCGCTAATGCTGTGCCTGGGCTAAAGTGACGCTTACCCTGCTCTCTTAAGAAATTCCGCATAGCAATAGATACTTCACCAAAATCGATATCTACTGGGCAAGGGTTAAGGCATTTGTGGCAAACAGTGCAATGATCAGCAACATCGTTAAATTCATCAAAATGCTTAATCGAAATACCACGTCTTGTTTGTTCTTCATATAAAAATGCTTCTATGAGTAATGAAGTCGCCAAAATTTTATTTCTTGGGCTGTAAAGTAAATTAGACCGAGGCACATGTGTTGTGCATACAGGCTTACATTTACCACAACGTAAACAATCACTTATTGAATCTGCTATTTCCCCAATAGCAGACTGTTCCATGATGATAGATTCTTGCTCTAACAATCCAAAGCTTGGCGTATAAGCATTCTCTAAGCCAGATCCTGGAAGTAATTTACCTTTATTAAAATGTCCAAAAGGATCTACTTTATTTTTATATTTCTCAAAAGCTTGAATTGTTGTTTCATCCAAGAATTCCATTTTTGTAATGCCGATGCCATGTTCACCAGAAATAACACCATTGAGACTTTTAGCAAGATCCATGACTTTAACGACAGATTCACGTGCTTCTTGCATCATTTGATAATCATCAGAATTGACCGGAATATTAGTATGCACATTGCCGTCACCGGCATGCATATGGAGCGCTATAAACACCCTACTCTTTAAGGTATTTTTATGTATTTGATCTAGTTTTAGTAAAAAGCTTCGGTATTCTCTTCCACTAAAAATTTCATGGAGAGGGTCTTTGAGTTCTTTTTTCCAAGAAATTCTTAACTCATAAGACTGAAGTGCTCTAAATATACTTTCATATTTGCCTTCAATATCATAATTTCTTTCAAGCAGTGTTGAAGGCTTGCTATCAAGATTGTCGAGCATCTGGCCCCATTTTTCTCTTAACCCGTGAATCAAATCAATACTCATTTTTTGCTTCACTTGGTTTAGTTCTGGATCAGAATTTAATCCTTCTTCTTCATAAATAAATTTATCATGCTCAATAAATGTTTCTAAATCATCTAAAAGTTTTAATTTATTTTTAATTGAAAGCTCGATATTAATTCTTTCAATACCATCAGAGTATTCTCCAAGCTTAGGAAGGGGAATAACAACATCTTCATTGATCTTAAATGCATTTGTATGTTTTGCAATCGCGGCTGTTCTTGCACGATCAAGCCAGAAACGTTTTCTAGCTTCAGCTGAAACCGCTATAAAACCTTCACCGTTTCTTGCATTAGCTATTTGTACAATTTGAGAGGCTGTCAAGCCTACAGCATCTTCATCATCACTTGCAATATCTGCGATTAAAACCATGCGAGGACGTTCTTGTCTTGCTGCTTTAGTGCTATACCCAACAGCTTTAATGTAGCGCTCATCCATATGCTCTAATCCCGCTAAGAGCGTACCATCCGATTGATCTAAATAATCCTTAATTTCTACAATTGCCGGAACAGCATGGGAAACAGTGCCAAAAAACTCTAAGCAAACTGTTCTAACATACTTGGGCATTTTATGAAGAATGAAAGTTCCAGATGTGATGAGCCCATCACAACCTTCTTTTTGAACGCCAGGAAGTCCACTTAGAAATTTATCGGTAACATCTTTTCCTAATCCTATTTTTCTAAAGCTACTTCCCGGTATTTCTAAAACCTCTGGCTCATTAATTAATTCTTTGCCGTCAGGCTTGTATCGACTAATTTTAAACCGCACCAAATCTACATAGTGAATTTTGCCAAGATTATGATCTAATCTTTCGATCTCAACCCAGTTGCCATCAGGATCGACCATTTTCCAAGAAGCTAGGTTATCTAAAGCCGTTCCCCAAAGCACTGCTTTCTTAC
>BJGS01000005.1 GCA_014190615.1 Methylophilaceae bacterium | reverse complement strand
GTCATCTGCAGGTGGCCGTCGTGGCGCACAAATGGCAACCTTTGATATTGCACATCCTGATGTCACAGATTTTATTAAGGCCAAACGTGAAAATGGCCGACTCCGTCAATTTAATCTTTCATGCTTAATCACCAAAGAATTTATGGAGGCTGTAAAAGCTGATAGCGATTGGAAAGTAGCGTTCCCTGTCACCGAGAAGGAATCGATCGTCGACGGTTTAAATGTGAACGACGAAAGCCAAGTCGTTTGGAGAGAGTGGCCTGTAAAAGGTAAATACCTCACTAAAACTGAAGGCATAGACGCGGGTAAAGTGGCATGTCGCGTTTACAAAACGATTAAAGCAAGACGTTTGTGGGACATCATCATGTCATCGACATACGATTTTGCTGAGCCAGGTTTTATTTTGATTGATCGTGTAAACGAAATGAACAACAACTGGTTCTGTGAAAATATTCGTGCTACCAATCCATGTGGTGAGCAACCGCTCCCGCCATATGGTGCTTGTTTATTAGGCTCTGTGAACTTAACAAAATTTGTGAAGAAACCTTTCACAGATGAAGCATTTTTTGATTGGGCTGAATATAAAGAAGTGATTGCAATTTTTACACGCATGCTTGATAACGTAGTGGAGATTAATGGCTTGCCACTCGAAGAGCAACGTAAAGAAATTATCCTTAAACGTCGTCATGGTATGGGCTACTTAGGTTTAGGTTCATCACTCACGATGCTAAAGATGAGATACGGTGATGATAATTCTTTAAAATTCACTGAAGAAGTGAGCCGCATTTTGGCCGAGGTGGGTTGGGAAACGGGTATTGATTTAGCCGATGAAAAAGGTGCAGCACCCATTATGGAAGAAGAGTTTGTGGTGACAGCTGATATGTTGGCGAAACGTCCTGAGATGGCAGCCGATGGTATTAAAGTAGGCGCTAAAGTCAAAGGAAAAGTGTTGCTCGGTAAATATAGCCGCTACATGCAGCAATTCCCAGAAGGCTTACGTAACAAGATTGCTAAAAAAGGCGTGCGCTTCACTCACCATAGCTCAATTGCACCAACAGGCACCATTTCATTATCGCTCGCTAATAACGCAAGTAATGGTATTGAGCCTTCTTTCGCACATCATTACAGTCGCAATGTGATCCGCGAAGGTAAAAAATCAAAAGAAAAAGTGGATGTTTACTCTTATGAGCTATTAGCATATCGCGAATTGATCAATTCTAAAGCGATGCCATTTTCAGAAAATGAAGATGAAAAATTACCTGATTACTTTTTAGATTCTTCAACCATTCAAGCGAAAGCACACGTGGATATTCAAGCGGCTTCACAAAAGTGGATTGATAGTTCGATTTCTAAAACAATCAATGTACCAACAGACTACGATTATGAAGACTTTAAAAATATTTATTTATACGCATATGACAAAGGCCTTAAAGGCTGCACGACATTCAGATTTAACCCTGAGGCTTTCCAAGGCGTATTGGTCACAGAAAAAGATTTAGAGAACACGACTTATAAATTTACGTTGGATGATGGTTCTCAAGTTGAAGTGAAAGGTAATGAAGAAATTGAATATGACGGCGAGACTCACTCCGCGGCAAATCTTTATGATGCACTCAAAGAAGGTTATTACGGTAAGTTCTAAAAAAGATATCAAGGGAAAATAATGGCAATTAAAATTGAAAAAAAGATCGTAGGGTATAACGTTGTTTCTGAAGAAGATAAAGCGAATGCTTTAGCTCAAAAAGAAGATCAAAATGTAGTGCAATTGGGTGAGCCTTTAGGCCGTCCTGAAAAAATTACAGGATCAACTTATAAAGTAAAGACACCTGTCACTGAGCATGCACTCTATATTACGATCAATGACATCATCATGAACGAAGGCACGCCGCAAGAACATCGTCGACCTTTTGAAATTTTTATTAATTCAAAAAATATGGATCACTTCCAATGGATCGTAGGCTTGACTCGCGTCATGTCTGCTGTCTTCAGAAAAGGCGGTGATTTGACATTCTTAGTTGAAGAGCTTCATAGTGTCTTCGATCCAAACGGCGGTTACTATAAAAAAGGTGGCAAGTACGTGCCGAGTTTAGTCGCTGAAATTGGTGAAGTGGTTGAGCAGCATTTAATCGATATTGGCATGCTTAAAAAAGCATTGCCTGATAAACATCAAAAAAAATTGATGGAAGAAAAGCGTGCTGAGTATATGGAAAAACATTCTGACGAGATCGATAGCACAGGCTATCCAAAAGGCTCTCAACTCTGTAGCAAATGCCAAACAAAAGCAGTCATCATGATGGATGGCTGTCTCACATGCTTGAGTTGTGGCGATAGCAAATGTGGCTAAGATGTTATTTTTAAGGAACTAAGCCCCTTAGCTCCTTATCTATACATTGCATATATCTTCTAGGATCTCATAATGTATAGGTTAGTTTTTCTCTTTCTCTTTATTTCCGCGCCCGCTTTTTCATTTCCTACAGATGATGTGACTTTTGGTATTTCACCTGCCATTGTAAAAGTTCATGTTGTAGATAAAATAGGTAATCACGGTGTGGGCTCTGGAATTGTGGTCGCCGAAAATCAAGTTGCAACCAATTGTCATGTAGTCGCTAATGCGCAAGGTGTTCAGATCGGTAAATTTGGTGAAGCATTTTCACCGACCGGGATGAAAGCCGATTGGCGTCACGATTTATGTATTCTTCAATTTAAATTCCTTGATGTGAAGCCTGTCACTTTAGGCGACACTAAAAAATTAACTTACGAGCAATCTGTTTTTTCTAAAAGCTTTGGTGGTAATGCCATTAAACCAATTGTGTCGTTCGGAAGCATTAAAGCTTTATATACATTAGACAATGAAAACATTATTCAATCCTCTGCGGGTTTTGCGATGGGCGCATCCGGCGGCGGACTTTTTGATGATGACGGCCGTTTAATTGGCCTCACTACATTTAAAAGTCCAGGACGTCATGCTTATTATTATAGTATTCCTGTGGAATGGATTAAGAATCTCATGCGTCAAGGAAAAGACATACAGTTGACTGCCCAAACTGAATTGCCTTTTTGGGATGCGCCCATTGAAAAAAGACCATTCTTTATGCAAACCTATGATGCGGCGCGAGAAAGTCAATGGGATCGTTTGAAAGAGATTGCAGCGCTATGGCTTAAAAATGAACCACAATCAAATGAAGCACTTTTTACGGATGCGATTGCACGTTTTGAATTAAAAGATTATGAAATATCTAAAAAAGAATTAAATGATGTTGTTAAAAAAAATCCGCGTCATGCACAAGCGCAACTTTATTTGTTAAAGTTAGCAAAGCTTAATCATGATGAAAATGAAACGCATGCGATTGAAAATGTATTAAGCCAATTGGATGAATCCTTGTTGAAAGAAGCTCAATGAAAAAGATGGTTAAAAAAATAACCTTAGTAATCACATCAGGCTTACTAGTGAGCTGTGGGAGCATGAAAATACCTGAGGTTAATTTACCAATGTTCAATGGGGATTATCGTGAACTCTCAACAGCCCCCAAAGACGCCTCTTTATATCAATGTGAAAAAAATAAACAGTTTTATGTGAAAGCGCTTGAAGGCGGTAAAGAGATGTGGCTTGTTTTTCCGGATCGTGAATTTGGCTTAAAACAAGCGGAAGCTTCAAAAAATATCTATAACAACGACACAACGACATTAGAGATCAATGACCCTGAAACTAATATTAAAGAAGGGGATGTTTTAACCTATCAAAAATGCCGACTACAAAAATTAAAATAGCCTCTTGCGTTCTATAAAAACGAGGCGTACATTAAAGCTTCATCACCATTTGATTGTAAGGAAGAGTCTTATGGATAATAAGTATGGCCGTGGTAGTGATAAAGTGTCTTCTGAAATTCATGATCGCCATCAAAAAGCAGCGACTTGTTTTAAATGTAAAGCAACTCATTTGCAGTATTGTCCGACGATGGAAGATCATCAATGTGTCGATTGTGGCGAGTGGCAAAATGACGCGCCTTTAAATTACTCCACAGGCCGCAGTTCAGAGTACTAAATTTGACTTTAAACCTGCTTTGAATCTAGTAAAATAAGGGTTTCCGTCTTTCTAAAAACCTCTTATTAATCAGGATAAAGCATGTTAATTCAATCAGAACACGTCGATTTAAATACCCCTACAGGCATTATGCGTACTTATGTGCATAAGCCCGTCACAAATAAAAAAACTCCCGCTATTCTCTTTTATTCAGAAATTTTCCAGCAAACAGGCCCGATTGAGCGCGCTGCTAAAATTATTGCTGGTCACGGATTCACCGTTTTGGTGCCTGAGGTATTTCATGAATTAAATCCCATGGGCACGATATTGGCTTATGACGATGCTGGGCGTGATAAAGGCAATGCGGATAAATCAGCAAAAGATGTTGAAGGGTATGATACAGACAACCAAGCGATGATTGCATGGATTAAAAAACAACCATGGTTTTCTGGCCATATGGGTGCCATGGGGTTTTGTATTGGCGGACATTTGGCTTTCAGAGCAGCTCTTCAGCCTGAGATAGAAGCCATCGCTTGTTTCTACGCGACCGACTTACATACGAATGTGATTCCAAATAAACCCAATCAGCATTCGATGGATCGTTTAAAGGATATCAAGGGTGAGCTGCTAATGATTTGGGGTAAGCAAGATAACCATATTTCAGATCAAGGCCGTAAAATTGTTTATGACAAAATGCTTGATGCTAAATTAGCATTTACCTGGCATGAATTTAATGGCCAACATGCTTTTATGCGTGACGAAGGCGAGCGTTATGACCCTGAGCTAGCGCTCATCAGTTATGACTTAGCAGTAAAACTTTTTCAACGTAAACTTACTTAAACGCAATCTGAGATAGATTCGAGCCAACGTTTACGATAAAGTTTTTCGTCAGAAGTTAATTCAATTGGCGTGGCGTTCTTATCTAATGGAGTTAAATGATCTGCCTCGTCTTTGCTCTTAGGCAATGTACTCAACGAATCTGTATTATAATTTTGCATATAGCTTTTCCTTTTGGGATTGTATTTAATTCATGGAATTGTGTTCCATAAAAATATGACTCTAAAACTTTTTAAAAATTCAATGTTTGATGAATAAAGCCACATCAATGAATCTTAAAATTAACGGTAATATAAAATCTTTTGATGACAGTTCAATAACAGTTGAGGGTTTAGTTACGAAACTTAATCTCTTGGGTAAACGCATTGCGATAGAAAAAAACGGCATGATTATTTCAAAATCTGAATTTCAAAACATCACACTTCAAGATGGCGACCAATTAGAAATTGTGGGCGCGGTAGGTGGCGGCTAAGATGACACAAAAAAAAGATCAACTCATCATCGCTGGGAGAGCTTACCAATCAAGACTTTTAGTGGGTACGGGTAAATATAAAGACTTCGAACAGACAAGATTAGCCATTGATGCGAGTGGTGCTGAGATTGTTACAGTTGCGATCCGTCGCACTAATATTGGACAAAATGAAGGAGAACCCTCCCTTCTTGATTTTGTGCCACCCGATCGCTTCACTTACCTACCTAATACTGCGGGTTGTTATTCAGCGGATGATGCGGTGAGAACGCTCCGATTAGCGCGTGAATTATTAGATGGCCATACGCTCGTTAAATTAGAAGTGTTAGGCGACCCTAAAACGCTTTATCCTAATGTCATTGAAACCCTTAAAGCCGCCCAAGTCTTAATTAAAGAAGGATTCGATGTGATGGTTTATACCTCGGATGACCCTATTGTAGCTAAAGAGCTTGAGCATATAGGTTGCTGCGCCATCATGCCTTTAGCTTCTCTCATCGGTTCAGGTATGGGCATTTTAAATCCGTGGAATTTACAAATAATTATTGAGCAGGTAAAAGTGCCAGTGCTTGTTGATGCCGGCGTAGGAACTGCGTCAGATGCTGCAATTGCCATGGAACTGGGATGTGAAGGTGTGCTCATGAATACAGCGATTGCCAATGCGAACGACCCTATAATGATGGCGGGTGCCATGAAGAAAGCCATTGAAGCAGGACGCGAAGCTTATTTAGCCGGACGTATGGCTAAGAAATTATATTCAGCATCTCCCAGCTCGCCTTCACAAGGATTGATTTCTTAAATTATGGGTGCAGCAAAATTACATGCGATTCGCATCAGCGTTGAAACTGATTTTGTAGAAGAAAAATCAAGCGTTGAACATAACCGTTATTTTTTTAGTTACACAGTCACGATTAGCAATGATGGAATCATTCCCGCGCAACTTGTCAGTCGTCATTGGATTATTACAGATGCCAATGAACAATCATTTGAAGTAAAAGGGTTAGGTGTCATCGGGGAACAGCCTCTCATTCAACCGCATGAATCATACACTTACACCAGTGGGACTGAACTTAACACTCCAGTAGGCTCTATGCACGGCTCTTATCAAATGGTATCTGAAGATGGCACATCTTTTGATGCTGAAATTCCGATGTTTATTTTATCAATGCCAAGGACACTTCATTAATGAGACGTCTTATTTTACTGCTGCTTACTTTGTTTCTTATCTCATGTGCAGAAGTTGCGCATAAGGGTGAAAAAATTTCAGAGGCGAAAGTTAATTGTGATTGCCCAAAAATTAAACTAGACAAAGAAGAGCTCGCAAAGATTCCTGATTATGGACTGTTAAAAAAATCAGATTGGAATGCGATTGAATCTTCATTTGAAAGTGATAATGTATTACCTGTTTGGACTGCATGGCTTAGGAGTTGTTCTACCTTAAAAGAAAAAAATTCATGGAAAAAAGTCTGTGATCTAGCTGATGACATGAAAGAGCCTAATGATGAAAATATCAAAGCCTATTTTAAAGATTATTTTAATGTGTATATCGCAAGTAATATCGATGGCACTGAAACGGGCATGATCACAGGCTATTATCAGCCCATCTTAAAAGGTAGCAAGATTAAAACATCGCATTACAAAATCCCTCTTTATACAACACCTAAAGATCTTATTACTGTTGATTTAAGCGAAGTCTATCCAGAACTTAAATCAAAACGCCTACGTGGAAAATTAGTCGGCAATAAATTAGTACCTTATTTATCAAGAGCTCAGATTGATGGCCAAGGCACCCCTTTGGCGGGCAATGAAATTGTGTGGGTGGAAGACCCAGTCGAAGCTTTCTTTTTAGAGATTCAAGGTTCCGGCATTATTCATTTTGATAATGGCGATACAATGCAAATTGGTTACGCCGACCAAAATGGCTATCCATTTAAAGCCATTGGTTCAGCACTCATTCAGAAAAAAGAAATCACGATGGCCGAAGCTTCGATGGAAGGCATTAAAAATTGGGCTAGAAAAAATATTGTGAAACTCAAAGATTTTTTAAACATCAACGCGAGCTATGTGTTCTTTAGAAAATTACCGAATGACTTGCCTGGGCCGATTGGCGCTTTAGGTGTGTCCATTGAGGCTGAGCGAAGCGTAGCGGTGGACCCTAAATTTATTCCTTTAGGCGCACCTATTTTTCTATCTACCACACAACCTAATAGCAACGATCCGCTTGATCGATTGATGGTGGCGCAAGATACGGGTGGCGCTATTCGAGGTGGCGTTCGTGCAGACTTTTATTGGGGTAGTGGAGATGACGCGGGACGTAAAGCCGGATCCATGAAACAACAAGGAAAAATCTGGGCGCTTCTTCCTAAGGATTATGTATTTCCGACGGGCACTCAAGAATTTGCTATGAAACGAAGTCGCATTGAGGAAGCTTCCAAATAAAAAAAGGAAGCTAAAAAGCCTCCTTTTTTAAGTAACAGTAAATTACGAACAATTACTTGTTCATTACGTACATAGTCACTTCAAAGCCAAAACGCATTTCTGTAGCTGCTGGAGTTGTCCACATAATATTTTTCCTTTAAGTATTAAACGATCTGCATTCAAGATGCATTGACAGAACTATAGGCCCCATCAATATTAAATACACGGAACAGGTAATGAATTGGACCTCATGATTTTCATGATAGAGCCATGATATTGGTGACATTAAGATCTAAGGCTTTTGGCGTATCAATGAAGACGATAGGATCCATCGATCGCCACACAAGATAAATGGGCGTATCTGTAATTTTGAATTGACTGCGTTCGATGCTATCGCCATGACTGTCATAGATTTTAGCTGCATAGATATCTTCAATATGATAAAAATTTTCTGGATTTAAATTCTTATCATCTCGAGCCCATACGGCATGCATTTGTTCTTTCTCATTTTTAAAGTGATGGATTTCAAAACTCGCCTCATGGAATAAAGAGCCTTGATACGTCATTCCTGCCATGCGGTCTACAAGGAATAAAATACCCTCAGCATTTCGATAGGGGAGATAAAGTTTAGTCAGTCTTCCTGAGGCTATGGCTAAAGAAATAGCTCGGAGTGTATAAGACGTAATTTCATGGCGCTTTAATTCAATGGCTCCGTAAATCGTTTTGATATTAAAACTTTCAGCAATTCTTTGAATGAGAGCTAATTTTTTAATGAGATTGAATTTAAAAAATTTACCCAATTTAGGGATCAAGAAATTTTGATAGATTAATTCAGGTTCTTTATCCATTTCATTCGTTAAATTCATTGTATGAATATCGGGTAATTGGTATTTGTCTTTTAGGAGTTGAAATACCATGTCATTAAAGAAGGGACTAAATGATGGAATAGAGGGCCCTGCCATTTTAATTTTTTTAAGTCGTGCAATATTAAAAGTCATTGCCCAAATGTTTAAGAATACTTGCAATGCTTGATGACTAAATCCTGTCATTTCAATTTCAATCGATGCAATCTGAGATTGGTAGCCTAACAAAGTAAGATCTAAGACCTCTCTCCATTCTAAGTAAATGTCTTCCTGATCAATGAGCACCAGTTTGAGATTAAATTTAATATTGTGGTTAATTAAATCATCTAAGAAAGTAGGACTAAATTCACTGATGCGGTTTGATGGAATAAGAATAGTGGCATCTTGAATATGATGTTGGCGACACATTTCAACTACACCAATGGGATCTTCGATTAAATCTTCAATGGTCAAACTTAAGCCAAAAAAGTGACGTGGGATTTTATGGTTCTTTGGGGGTATATGTCCGTGACTAAAAAAAAGCTTGGGACTTAAAATGAGTAAAAAAGCATTCTTTAGAAATGTGGGATTGAAAAAAGAAAACTTTTTAAACATGGCGTCTATTATAACTTTAAGATTTATATTTAAGAGATAAAAAAAGGGCGCTTAAAAAGCGCCCTTGAGAAGTCACTACTTTCAGGATATTTTATTTATGATAAGCTTGTTCGCCATGTTCTGTGATGTCTAAGCCTTCACGTTCTGCATCAGGTTTGACACGTAAACCAATGGTCATATCGATCAGTTTTAATGCAACATAAGATACTGTCGCAGAAACTACGATTGCTGTGCCTACTGCCCAAAGTTGCGCAATGACTTGCGCGTGCATATCAAACTCACCCACTTTATTTGCAACGTAATCGTAAACACCTGTACCACCTAAAGCTGGGCTTACAAATACGCCAGTCATGATTGCACCGAAGATACCACCGATACCATGCACACCGAATACATCAAGTGTGTCGTCGTAACCAAAAGCTTGTTTAACTTTAGATACGAAGAATAAACATAGAGGTGATACACCTGCACCGATGATTAATGCACCCATTGGGCCCACAAATCCGCATGCTGGGGTAATTGCTACAAGACCAGCCACTGCACCTGATGCTGCACCTAACATAGATGGTTTAGATTTTAAGATCCATTCAAACGCCATCCAAGAAAGTGTTGCAGCAGCAGTTGCAAGCATAGTATTTACGAAAGCTAATGCTGCTAAGCCTGTTGCTTCAAGATTTGAACCTGCATTGAAACCAAACCAACCCACCCATAGTAAAGATGCACCTACCATAGTTAATGTAAGACTGTGAGGAGGCATTGCTTCTTTGCCGTACCCAATTCTTTTACCCACCATGAGAGCAGCTACAAGGGCTGCGATACCAGCATTAATATGAACCACTGTACCGCCTGCAAAATCTAGCGCACCTTTAGCCCATAACCAACCTGCATTACCAAGCACAGTTTCTAAAGATTTAGCATCCGTAATTGCATCTGGACCATCCCAATACCACACCATGTGTGCCATAGGTAGGTATGCAAATGTAAACCAGATGACTAAGAATAAAAGTACAGCTGAGAATTTCATACGCTCAGCAAATGCACCAATAATCAATGCCGGTGTAATGGCTGCAAAAGTTAATTGGAAAGCCACGAAAATATACTCAGGGATGACCACACCTTTGCTGAATGTTGCTGCAACAGAGTCAGGGGTAATACCGCTTAAGAATAATTTACTAAAGCCGCCGAAGAAACGACTGCCACCTGTAAATGCTGCACTGTAACCGTAAATCGCCCATAGAACACCCATGAGTGAAAATACAACGAAAGTTTGCATCAATACAGATAGCATATTTTTTGAGCGAACTAATCCACCGTAAAAGAGTGCTAAACCTGGAATCACCATTAAGGTTACTAGAACCGTAGCGACGATCATCCATGAAGTATCACCTTTGTTAGGAGTAGGTGCCGGAGGCTCATCTTTTTTTACTTCAGCAGGCGCTGCATCTGCAACTAAAGTTGCAGTATCGCCAGCTTTCACTGAAGTTGCTTCATCAGCAAAACTCATACTTGTCATACCTAAAAAGTTTAGGCATAAAAAGCTAATTAATGCGAAAGTTGATAATAATTTTTTCATAATTTTGTCCTCAGATTAAAGAGCGTCCTCCCCAGTTTCACCAGTTCGTATGCGATAAACTTCTTCAAGTTCCATCACAAAAATTTTGCCGTCACCGATTTTGCCGGTAAGAGCTGATTTTTGAATCGCTTCGATTACGCGTTTGAGTAATTTATTTGGAATTGCTGCTTCGATTTTTACTTTAGGTAAAAAGTCGATGACGTATTCGGCGCCGCGATAAAGTTCTGTATGGCCTTTTTGACGACCAAATCCTTTGACTTCGGTCACTGTGATTCCCTGAACTCCAATTGAAGAGAGGGCTTCACGAACTTCATCTAGCTTAAACGGCTTGATGATTGCTGTTACAAATTTCATGTTATTTCCCCTTGAGGTTTATAAAAAATCAAGAAAGGGTCTTGGCCTTAGGCCCTTGTCTTAACAATTGCTTTTAGAACGTTTTTTGGATGTAAGCTGTACCAGTGCTTTCGCCGATATTCTTACCGTTGTAAGTCCATGAAGCATCTTTAGCTCCATTAGTGTCTGTCCAATAAGCACCTACATTGACACCATTTTCAAAGGCTTTTTGTAAGCCTAGTTTGTAGTCAGTGTAGCTAGCTAAGAACACTTCGTTATGATTGAACTCTTGACGTGCAATGTGAGCAATACCAGTTACACCAGAAAGAGCACCACCGCCAACCCATTCGCCAATTGGAAGTGTTGCATTCAACTCAGCATAATAAGTGCCCCTTGCATTTTTAGTGACAGAAGCAGTTTTACCCCAACCCCATGCGTCATCTGATCCAACAACAGATACCTTACCTTGTAACCAGCCATAGCTTAATGCGCCATAAACTTCTGTTGTGTTTGCACCAGCATAACCATTGCCAGTTGCTTTGCCACGCTCTGTACCTGGATACCAATATTGGAGAACACCTAAATCGATACCAAGACCTGATCCAACACTGTCAAACGTATGGCGATAACCACCATAAAGATCAATTTCTAGATTGCCGCCAGATTTATAGAAAGTTTCACTTTCTGCTGGTTTTGGATTTCCATAGGGATCTCTAAGCCAGCTAATATTTGAACCCCATGCGCCTAAGTAGAAGCCGCTTGAATGAGTTAAATCAACACCACCTTGTAAAGCTGGTTTACGATCAGTTTGTGTTAAGCCACGGAAAATATATTGACTATAAAAACCAACGTTATATGCAACTGTTAAATCAGGTGCAGGCGCAGCGTCAGCTGCAAAAACAAATGCAGGGGCTGCAAGAGCGCCTAACACTGCTGTTGTAATTAGCGATTTACGCATTTTTAAAACTCCTTAAGTAAAATTTCCTGAAAATAATGTGACTAAATTATTATTGTATTCACACAATAATCAGAGCAATTACTGTGCCAACCTAATAATTATATAAAAAACAATGAGTTAGTCAATGGCACCATAGATAGCAAAGAACTAATATGCACTTACTTGAAGGTTTAAATCTGATAAACTCTTGAAAACAAAAGGAATTTATTATGTTGAATAATGAAAAATTAAGAGAAATATCTAATAAAATCAGAGAGATAGTGAAGGATTCACCTCTGCCAGATATCGAAAAGAATATTGATGCACTATTAAAGAGCATGTTCACTAAAATGGAGCTTGTAACACGCGAAGAATTTGATGTTCAAACGGAAGTCTTAAAACGGACTCGTCAAAAATTAGAAGAACTAGAAAAAAAACTATCTGAGATTGAAGCAGGTAAAAAATAATTACTTTTAGGTTTCTTGTTAAACTTTAGGCTAATCAACATGCCTAACTTATCTCACAAAAATTAGAATTCACAGGATTTCATGACCGATCAAGAAAAAATATTAAGAAAGCTTTTGGCTGAGCGTATTTTATTGTTGGATGGCGCAATGGGCACCATGATCCAACAACATAAACTCACCGAAGAAGATTATCGCGGGGGCATTGAGGGTCGTTTTGCGAAATTCTCTGGAGCAAAGGGTAAGCGCGAACTTTTTCTAAAAGGTAACAATGAGTTATTGAGCCTTTCTCAACCGGAAATTATTCAAAGCATTCATGAGGGTTATCTAGAAGCAGGTTCTGACATTATTGAAACCAATACTTTTGGTGCGACAGAAATCGCACAAGACGATTACTCGATGTCAGATTTAGCTTATGAAATGAATCTAGCTTCTGCCAAATTAGCGCGTGCAGCAGTAGATAAATTTTCAACGAAAGATAAACCTAGATTTGTAGCAGGCGCTGTTGGCCCTACCCCCAAAACTGCATCGATCTCACCAGATGTAAATGATCCTGGAGTACGTAATATTACATTTGAAGAATTAAAAAATAGTTACTTCAATCAAGTGAAAGCTTTGGTTGAAGGTGGCGTTGACATTCTTTTAGTTGAAACGATTTTTGATACCTTAAATTGCAAAGCTGCTCTTTTTGCGATCGAAACCTATTTTGAAGAAAATAAAATGCGTCTACCGATTATGTTATCAGGTACCGTCACAGATGCATCAGGACGTATTTTATCTGGTCAAACAGTCGCAGCATTTTGGAACTCAGTGCGTCATGCGAAACCTTTGACGGTTGGCCTTAACTGCGCATTGGGTGCAGCTCTTATGAGACCCTATGCAGAAGAATTATCTAAGATTGCAGACACCTATATTTGTATCTACCCCAATGCAGGGTTACCTAACCCTATGTCAGACACAGGTTTCGATGAAAAGCCTGAAGATACTTCATCATTATTAAAAGAATTCGCTACAAGTGGTTTTGTAAATATTGCTGGTGGTTGCTGTGGGACTACACCAGAGCATATCAAAGCCATTGCGAACGAAATAAAAGATATCAAGCCTCGAGAAATTCCAAAGGTTGAGACAGTGACAAGGCTTTCGGGTCTCGAATCATTTTTAATTAAAGACGATTCTTTATTTGTGAATGTGGGTGAGCGAACAAATGTGACAGGCTCAAAAGTATTTGCGAATTTAATCATTAATGAAAAATATGACGAAGCCCTATCTGTAGCTCGCCAGCAAGTTGAAAATGGTGCGCAGATTATTGATATCAATATGGACGAAGGGATGCTTGATGCCGTAAAAGCCATGAAGTATTTCTTAAATCTTGTGGCATCAGAGCCTGACATTGCGCGAATTCCTGTTATGGTTGACTCGTCGAAATGGGAAGTCATCGAAGCAGGGCTTCAGTGCGTGCAAGGCAAAGCGATTGTAAATTCAATTTCACTCAAAGAGGGTGAGGCTGAATTTATTCGCCAAGCTAAATTATGTCGACGTTATGGCGCGGCAGTCATTGTGATGGCTTTCGATGAAAAAGGACAGGCTGATACATTCCAAAGAAAAACAGAAATTTGTAAACGCGCTTATGACTTACTAATTTCTAAAATTAATTTTCCACCTGAAGATATTATTTTTGATCCTAATATTTTTGCGATTGCGACAGGTATTGAAGAACACAATAATTATGCGGTTGATTTTATTAACGCCACAAGATGGATTAAAGAAAATCTTCCACATGCAAAAATTTCAGGCGGCGTATCAAACGTTAGCTTTAGTTTTAGAGGCAATGATGCGGCACGCGAAGCGATTCACACAGTCTTTTTGTATCACGCAATCAAAGCTGGATTATCAATGGGTATTGTCAATTCAGGCATGATGGGCGTCTACGATGACCTTGATTCTGAACTTAAAGAGCGCGTTGAAGACATCGTGCTTAATCGAAGACTTGATGCCACAGAAAGAATGGTCGAAATTGCAGGGACTTTAAAGGGTAGTAAAAAAGAAGTTCAAACACTTAATTGGCGAGGCCTAGACAATGAGCCGATTACTGTTAATAAAAGACTTGCCTATGCATTGGTACACGGGATTACAGATTTTATTGTAGAGGATACTGAAGAAGCACGATTAGAAACGATGCAAAAAAATGGAAGACCTATTCATGTCATTGAAGGTCCCTTGATGGATGGTATGAATGTGGTCGGTGATTTGTTTGCACAAGGCAAAATGTTTCTGCCACAGGTGGTGAAATCAGCCCGCGTCATGAAGCAAGCCGTCGCTCATTTAATTCCTTTTATTGAAGAAGAAAAAAAATTAGAAGAAAAAAGAACCGGTGTCGTTTCAAAACCTAAAGGCAAAATGCTCATTGCCACAGTGAAAGGGGACGTGCATGACATCGGCAAAAATATTGTATCAGTGGTCTTGCAATGTAATAACTTCGAAGTCATTAATATGGGTGTGATGGTGCCATGTTCCGAAATTTTAGAGATGGCCAAAAAAGAGAATGTTGACATTATTGGTTTGTCTGGACTTATTACGCCATCATTGGAAGAAATGACACATGTCGCAAAAGAAATGCAGCGAGACCCTCACTTTAGAGGGTTAAAAACACCCCTTCTTATCGGTGGTGCGACAACCTCACGAGCACATACAGCAGTTAAAATTGCACCTTATTATGATGGACCGGTGATTTATGTGCCCGATGCATCGCGGTCTGTTGCAATCATGCAATCTCTTTTGACGCCTGAACAAAAAGATCAATATATTCTTGATGTTGAAAAAGATTATGCGCGTGCACGTGAACAACATGCCAATAAAAAAGGTGTGAAATTATTATCGCTTGAAGAAGCAAGACTCAATAAATCAAAACTTCAATTTGATAACACATATACACCTAAAGTACCAAAATTTATAGGTAAACGCATATTTAAAAATATTGATTTAAACTTAATCGCGCCTTATATCGATTGGAGTCCATTCTTTCAAACCTGGGATTTGGTTGGCTTTTATCCAGCGATATTAAATGATCCTGTTGTGGGGAAAAGTGCGACACAAGTTTTCAGTGAAGCACAAACTATGCTCACAAAACTCATCAATAACCGTGCACTAATTGCTAATGGTGTAGTGGCTTTTTATCCAGCAAATAGTGTGGATGATGATATCGAAATCTATGAAGATGAGTCACGTACTAAAACTTTATTTACATATTATGGATTGAGACAACAATCTGAAAAACCAAAAGTAGATAATGTACAAAAACCTAATCAGTGCTTATCTGATTTTGTTGCCCCTAAATCTTCAGGTATTAAGGATTACATCGGTATCTTTGCAGTTACGAGCGGGTTAGGCATGGAAAAATATGAAAAAGAATTTATAGATAAAAATGATGATTACAGTAGCATCATGTTTAAATCCTTAGCTGATCGTTTAGCTGAAGCGTTTGCAGAATATATGCATGAGCGTGTTAGAAAAGATTTGTGGGGTTATGTAGCAGAAGAAAATATAGATAAAGAAGCGCTTATTAAAGAAGCTTATCAAGGCATTCGTCCTGCACCTGGTTATCCTGCATGTCCAGATCATACGGTTAAAAAAGATATTTTTACGCATCTAAGATTAGATGAAATCGATATGCATCTTACAGATTCATCCGCGATGATACCTGCGGCTTCCGTGTCAGGTTTTTATTTTGCACATCCAGAAGCGCATTATTTTAGTGTCGATAAAATTGGTGAAGATCAATTAAAAGATATGGCTAAGCGTCGAGATGTATCGATTGAATTTTTAAAAAAATGGTTAGCGCCCAATTTATAAAATAAAAAAATGCACATTCATATCTTAGGCATTTGCGGAACGTTTATGGGTGGGCTTGCATCACTTGCTAAAGCTTCAGGTTATCGTGTGACAGGTTGTGATACGAATGTATATCCCCCCATGAGTACTCAATTGGAAAGTATTGGTATTGAACTCATTGAAGGTTTTGATAAAAAACAAACTGAATTAAAGCCAGATCTTTATGTGATTGGAAATGTGATATCCCGTGGCAATCCCTTGATGGAAGAAATTATGAATCAAGACTTGGCTTATATCTCAGGACCGCAATGGCTTTATGAGGCGATCTTAATCGATAAATGGGTACTTGCAGTTGCAGGGACACATGGCAAAACTACAACATCATCCATGCTCGCTTGGATTTTAGAATTTAATGGTTATGCGCCAGGATTTCTTATTGGTGGCGTGCCACTCAATTTTGATGGATCAGCTCGCTTGCCACAAAAAAATAAATCAAACGAAGTTTCACCTTTCTTTGTGATTGAAGCAGATGAGTATGACACGGCTTTTTTTGATAAACGATCCAAGTTTGTTCATTATCATCCAAAGACTGCGATATTAAATAATCTTGAATATGATCATGCGGATATCTTTCCAGATCTTCAAGCGATTGAAACACAATTTCATCATATGGTTCGTATGGTCCCAGGTATCGGACGCGTCATTATTAATGACGAAGAAGAAAGTTTGAAAAGAGTGATCGACAGGGGCTGTTGGTCTGAAAAAGTTTATATTGGAAGTAAGCAAGGTTTATCAATTGGCAAAGTGAATCAAGATCAATCATTTGAAGTTTTGAATCTTGGTAAATTGATAGGTGCTATATCTTGGGATCTTTTAGGACATCATAATCGCATGAATGCTTTAGCTGCGATTGCAGCATCACATCATGTAGGGGTGACATTCGAAAACGCCATAGAAGCATTACAAACATTTAAAAACGTGAAACGTCGAATGGAATGTATTGGTGAAAAAAATGGAATTACGATTTATGATGATTTCGCTCATCATCCAGCGGCGATAGCAACCACCCTCGCAGGGTTAAGGGCCAAGGCAGGCAGGGCAAGAATTATTGCAGTTCTAGAGCCAAGATCTAATACGATGAAATTAGGTACGATGAAGGATCAACTGCCCCAGAGCTTAAAAGATGCAGATCAAGTATTTTGTTATGGTGAAAAATTAGGTTGGAATGCAGAAGAGACTTTAGCGCCTATTAAAGATAAATCCTTTGTAGGGCTCGAGATGAAAAATTTTATCGAGGCTATTTTAAAAGAGGCAAAATCGGGCGACCATATTCTCGTAATGAGTAATGGCAGCTTTGATGGTATTCATCAAGCTCTATTAAAGAAACTAGCTTAAAATTATGACTATGGACGAGAGTTTATATGCGAATAATATTCTCAAGCTTTCAATTCTTTTGTCGTTTGTATTGCATTTTCTTGCAATTCAACTCATACACTTTGAGCCTAAAAAACCCATTCAAAACAGGTTTTCACAAATTGAAGTAGTTTTAACAAATTCAAAAGATAATCGTCAGGTTGATGCGGATGTCTTAGGGCAAAGTAATTCAAATAAAGGCGGCAATATAGAAAAAGACGTACATAAAAAAACTCCACTTCCTATCGTCACTGAAAATAAGAATACATTTCAATTAAACAATCGTGGCGATCAGCCTATACCTGGAAAAGCCTCAAGTTCTTCACAAGAAAAAATTGTGAAAAAAGATATACAACTTTTTAATGAACCAAAGGCGGTTCAGCAACCTAAAGAATCTGCAGTAATCAATAAATCGATTAGCAAAGAAGACGTCTTAGCAAGTGCAAGTGAAATCAGCGCTTCAGATGCCGCACTTTCAAATCAAACTTCTAATTTTGAAAAACAGCCTAGACGAAAATATATTGGCGCTCGTACTAAAGAATATAAATATGCACTTTATGCTGAAGCATGGCGACAAAAAGTAGAAACCTTAGGTAATATGAATTATCCAGAAGAAGCACGCGAAAAGAAATTTTCAGGCCAATTGAGAATGACGGTTTCTTTAAAGCCGGATGGTAGAATTGATAGTATAGAAATCAATCAAAGTTCAGGATTTAAAATCTTGGATGAAGCTGCTAAAAAAATTGTAGAATTAGGCGCGCCTTATGCCGCATTTCCTGAAGATATCAGAAAGGAAGTCGATATTTTGAGCATTACAAGAACATGGACTTTTACAAAAGATGAAACTTTGTCCTCCCAATAAATGAATCATTACAAACATCATATTTTCTTTTGTCTAAATCAGCGAGAGGATGGAGAGGCTTGTTGCTCGGATAAAGGCTCTGAAGCCATGTTTATGTACATGAAGTCAAAAATTAAATCACTTAATTTAAATGGCGTATCTAAATCGAGGGTCAATCGTGCAGGTTGTTTTGATCGTTGTGGTGAAGGACCTTTACTTGTAATTTATCCTGAAGCTACTTGGTATAACTTTATAGATGAACAAGATATCGATGAAATTATTGAAAGCCATATTCAACAAGGGAAAATAGTGACACGTTTATTAGCTTAAAGATTGATTCAGTAACCTAATAAGCTCTTTTTTTTCTTCTGCTGATATAGCTTGACGCAAGCCTTCTCTTAATTTTTCTCCCCAATGTGAATTTGGAAAGTGTGCATCCTCTTTGAAGCGAGGAATGACATGCCAATGGATGTGAGGTGTTTTGTTACCTAAGCTTGCTAAGTTAATTTTTTCAGGCTTAAAAATGACTTTTAGAATTTCTTCCACCTTAAATACACAAGCCATGATTTTAGATCGAAGCACTTCGTCTAAATCAGTCATTTCTTTTTTGTGCTCGATCAATTCAACACGACAATAACCCCTGTAATCTTGATGATCTAAAAGTACGACGCGAAGTATGTTATCACTCCAAACAATTTCACCTTCAATGTGTTCACAAATCGCGCAAGATATCATTTATGAGACCAGAAGCATTCGATCCAGGGTGAGTTTAGCTAACTTTGCTTCATGTTCAGGTACTTTAATAATATTTACGGGTTCGTGATTCATAATATTTTCTAAACACCATGCAAGGTGTTGAGGGTCGATACGCGCCATCGTTGAACATTCACAAATCACATGTGACATAAATTGTACAAGTTTATTTTCAGACTTCATTTGATTAGCGAGACGGTTTACTAAATTCAGCTCAGTTCCTACTAACCATTTAGTATCATGAGGGGCTTCAGTGACTGTTTTTAAAATATATTCAGTCGATCCTACATAATCTGAATGAGAACAGACCTCAAAAGGACATTCGGGGTGAGAGATCACTTTGCCATCAGGATGCTCTTCTCTAAAGCGTTCAATATTTTGAAGGCGAAACATCTGATGAACAGCACAATGACCCTTCCATAAAAAAATCTTAGCTTTTTTGATTTGTATTTCACTAAGCCCCCCAAGAGGAAGGTCAGGATCCCACACAGGCATCTCATCAAGAGGAATACCCATCTTGTGTCCACTCCAGCGACCTAAATTTTGGTCTGGAAAAAATAAAACTTTTTCACGTTGTTTAAATGACCATTCAATAATTTTGGTTGCATTCGTTGAAGTGCAAACAATGCCACCATGTTCCCCACAAAAAGCTTTGAGATCTGCTGCAGAATTAATATAGGTAACAGGGGTGACTACTTCATCGAATGCAAGGACTTTCGAAAGTTCACGATAACTTCTTTCCACTTTGCTTAAATTAGCCATATCTGCCATCGAGCAGCCGGCAGCAAGATCTGGGAGGACTGTAATTTGATCAGGCCTCGATAAAATATTTGCAACCTCAGCCATGAAATGAACACCTAAAAATACAATATATTTAGCATCAAGCGTGTTAACTACACGAGAAAGTTTTAGCGAGTCACCGGTATAGTCTGCATGGCGATAGACAGATTCATGTTGATAGTGGTGACCTAAGATCACTAAGTCTTTACCAAGTTTATTTTTAGCCGCAATAATTCTTTGTTGGCAATCTTCATCGCTGATAGACTCGAACGTATTAAATTTAATTTGAGCAACTTGCATAGATCGTCTATTTTACAGTTTTAGTTGATGAATTTTGGCTAATTTTTTAATCGCTTCAACATTGGTCCAAGAGAAAACTTTATCCATCGCATCTTGCCAATCGACCCATAGATATTGAACATGCTCTGATAATTGAATGGGCATCTCAGATGGAAGTTTCAATCCAAAAATATGCTCAGTATTGTGGGTGGTATCAGGAGCATAACGATATCGCCAATGCGCATAAATTTCATATACGTGAGAAAGTTGCCAATCTTCAAGTTCATATTGGTTTGCATCGATCCCAGTTTCTTCAAACACCTCTCTTAGAGCAGCATCTTGTGGCGTTTCATTGTCTTCCAAACTTCCTGTGACAGATTGCCAGAAGCCTTTTTTATCAGCTCGCTCCATGAGTAGCACTTTAAAGTCTTCCGTATAAATTAGTACAAGAGATGAAATAGGTTTTTTGAAAGCCATATTTTAAATTTTAGGCAATTTAAAGATGATATCTTCCTCAATGCCTGGGAGCTCAGTGATCTTGGCTTTTGTAAGCACTTCAATTTTATTTATAATATTTGTCACGCTTATCTCAGGAGCTGAAGCGCCTGCTGAGATACCAATATTTTTTTTATTAAGTAACCAAGATGATTGCAGTGCATCCTCATGATCAATCAAATAGGCCTCAGTCCCCTCTCTTAAAGCCAGCTCTTTAAGTCGATTTGAATTAGAGCTGTTTTTAGAGCCCACAACAATAATGAGATCACAGAGGCTGGTCATTTCTTTGACTGCATCTTGTCTATTTTGTGTGGCATAGCAAATGTCATCACTTTTAGGTCCTTGAATATTTGGGTATTTTGTTTTTAATGCTTCAATCATCGCTTTGGTATCATCAATGGAAAGTGTGGTTTGCGTGACATAAGCCATATTGTCTGCATGATCAACAGTTAAATATTTAATATCTTCGATCGTTTCGATTAAGAACATTTTGCGATTTGTATGATGTTTTTCGATTTGACCCATGGTGCCCTCCACTTCGGGATGACCTTGATGCCCGATCATAATAATATCCATGCCTTGATTAAGCATTTTATTTACTTCGACGTGTACTTTAGTTACCAAAGGGCAAGTCGCATCGATAGGAATAAGTTCGCGAGATTCAGCTTCTTCACGAATTGCTTTTGAAATACCATGCGCACTAAAAATCACATGGGCGCCCTTAGGGACATCCTTAAGATCATCAATAAAAATAGCACCCTTTGTTTTTAAATCGTTGATGACATATTGATTATGAACAACTTCATGTCGAACATAGATAGGTTTTCCATATTGAGATAGTGCTTCTTCGACGATTTGAATCGCACGAACGACACCTGCACAGAAGCCACGAGGATTAGCTAAAAGGATGTTAATTTTATCTGTCATAAGTTAATATTTTAGGTGGTTTGATAGTCGCGAGTTATTATTTTATTCCTGATTGTCCATGTATAATTCGATTTATTCAAGATGGACACTTAATCTTATGAAAAATACAGCGACCTTATTAATTACATGTCCTGATACTAAAGGTATTGTGGCAGCTATCGCAGATTTTTTATATCAACATAATGCAAATATTTTACATGCAGACCAACACCAAGATGCAGAAAATAGTCTTTTTCTTATGCGAGTGGAATGGGATCTCAAAGACTTTTCTCTAGATGAAGTCTCTTTTGCGAAAGCTTTTGATAGTATCGCTAAAACTTATAAGATGACATGGGAATTAAAACTTTCCAAAGACAAACCGCGTATGGCCATTATGGTATCGCAATATGATCATTGTTTAGCAGATTTACTTCATCGCCATAAGAATAATGAGCTTCAATGTGATATCCCCCTCATTATTAGTAATCATTTAGATACTCAGAAGCTTGCTGAATTTTATGGCATTCCCTTTTTTCATATCCATGTAGAAAAAGACAAAAAGACAGAATCTGAAATTCAACAATTTGCATTATTTGATAAATACAAAGTCGACTTCATAGTACTTGCGCGTTATATGCAAATCTTAAGTGAGGATTTTGTAAAGCGTTATCCAAAGCGTGTGATTAACATTCATCATTCTTTCTTGCCCGCTTTTATTGGTGCAAGACCGTATCATCGCGCGTTTGAACGAGGTGTTAAATTGATTGGGGCTACAAGTCACTATGTGACAGAAGTATTAGATGAAGGCCCGATTATTGAGCAAGATATCGATCGCATTTCCCATCGCGATCAAGTTGAAGATCTTATTCAAAAAGGTAGAGATTTAGAGCGTATCGTTTTATCTAAAGCAGTGCGCTGGCATATCGAGAGTCGCATTCTCATTTATTCGAACAAAACCGTTATTTTTAATTAAAGTGGTAGTTTCTTTTCGAGCTTAAATAAATCACTCGATTTTTCACGTGCTCTAATTTCAAAGAGCTTATCTTGATCTACCATGACTTCCGCAGCGCGCCTGCGAGAATTGTAATTTGAACTCATACTCATACCATAAGCCCCGGCCGACATAATACAAACTAAATCATTTTCTTTTAATTTTAATGATCGATTTTTTGCAATAAAGTCACCGCTCTCACAAACAGGGCCCACGATATCAAATACTTGTAATTTCGCTTCATGCTCATGCACCACTTTAATCTCATGATAAGCATCATATAACGTAGGTCGCATGAGATCATTCATCGCAGCATCAATGATGGCAAAATGTTTAACATCATTTTTTTTTAAATATTCGACTTTAGATAAAAGCACACCCGCATTGCCCACAAGCGCTCGACCAGGTTCGAAAATAATTTTGATATTGAGATCTTTAATCTTACTTAAGATTTCTTTAGTGTAGATTTCAAAGTCAGGCGGAGATTCATCTTGGTAACAAATACCAATGCCACCACCAATATCAATATGACTTAAATGAATATCATTTTTTTTGAGAAGGCCTTCAAGCGAAAGAACGCGGTCTAATGAATCTAAAAAAGGTTTCAGTTCTGTAATCTGTGAGCCAATATGACAATCAATACCTTTAATTTCAATATGACTCATGCTTTTTGCCTCAATATAAAGAGGCATCGCCTGATTAAAGTCGACACCAAATTTATTGTCTTTTAATCCTGTTGAAATATAAGGATGTGTCTTAGCATCGACATCAGGGTTTACACGAATTGAAATAGACGCTTTGACATTTAATTTTTTTGCCACTTCTTGAATGCGAAGAAGCTCACTTCGTGATTCTGCATTGAAACATAAAATATTAGCTTTTAAAGCCAATTCAATTTCAGGTTCGGTTTTACCTACACCTGAAAATACAATTTTTTGTGGATCGCCACCTGCATAAATCACGCGCTCAAGTTCGCCACCTGACACAATATCAAAACCAGCGCCTAAGCTTGCAAATAGATTGAGAATCGCAATGTTCGAATTGGATTTTACTGCAAAACATATAAGATGATCGGACTTGAGAAGGCCTTGTTTAAAAGACTCAAAAGTTTTAATCAGTGTATTTTTTGAATAAATATAAGTGGGGGTACCAAATTGCTTTGCAATGGCTTCAAGCGAAACACCTTCCGCAAAAAGCACGCCTTGGTCGCTACGAATGAATGACGTTTGAGCCATTATTTACTTTTTCTCAGGTGCAGTATCTTGTGGATATTTTTGCTCAGGGATATATAAAGGGCCTTTGGTGCCACATCCTACCAGATTAAGGATTAAGAAGGCGCTTATATAAATACATAGATATTTTTTCATGATGTCTATACCTTTTTTGACTTTGTTTATTTTAGCATCATCTTGATGTGTTATATGGAATTGTGATGCTTAAGTAAACGGTATGTAATCCATCCGTTTATCAAACCGAATATCAAAGCTGCTGCACTGTAAACAGGAATAAGATAATAGATGCTGGCGTGAGGAATGAGCCACAGACGAACAAGTAAGAGTTGCCCTGTGATATGAGCAAACGAAGAGAGCACAGACAGGCCCATAGGACTAAAAAATCTAGATGGTAATTTGATTGAAAAATATAAAGTAAGAAGGCTTAGTAATGATCCCGCAAGACTTAACATAAATGTAGGGCTTAAAAATTGTCCTAATATGAGGCTTGTGGCAAAAACCCTTAAAATACTCACCCATATTGCTGTTCTGAAATTAAATCGATACATTGCATAAAGTGTAATGATATTGGCGATACCAGGCTTAACCCCAGGCATAGGAGAAGGCAATACCGATTCAATAAGACTTAGCCCTATAGCAATAGCGCTTAATTGGGCAATTTGATGGTCAAGTAAGGTGGTTTTAATTTTAATAATTGAGCGAGTCATAAGCTTTCGTTTTGCCTAATACTTCAATACTGACTTCATTGGGTATACAGATAAGCATTTGTCCGGTGAAATGAATCCAGCCTTGTTGAACACAATATTGATTTTTACATGGAGATCTTGCAAAGCGAACGCGACCCTCTTTAATTTCAATAATACTTTCGCCCTCTTTACCTATCAGGCTCATTTCTTTATTTTGAAATAAGCTAAAGTTCCCATAAGTTTTTCCTTGAAAATTAACTTGAACAACACTGCCAGTTTCAAAATGCCAAAAAGTTTTAAAAGCAAAAATAATAAAGATAAGACTTATAAAAATAATAAGACTGTCACCAAGAAAAAATTTAGAGCGTAATTTCAATTTGGTTCTTTTTTTGAATAGAAGGATCTAAAAATTGAATTTTATCTGCCATCTTTTGAGTCATTGAGATGCGCTTGTCTTCAATAATGAGGTAATGATGTATATTAAGTTTTTGTGCCATCATTGGTCGATCTTCTTTTTTGCTCATAAAAAGTGGCTTAGATAATACGTCGGATAAAGTGCCTACATTTTGAGATGGCTCTATTAGCACTGTCACTGAATAAACGCCCTGAGCTGGATAACCTGTAAAAGGATTAATAAGATGACAATAGCGCACACCATCATTGATAAAGTAACGTTGATAATCACCTGACGTTCCAATCGCCCATCCATCTGGTAAATCAAGCTTCGCAATGGCTTGCGCACCTCTAGGATCTTGAATGCCAACACGCCAAGACTTATTTCCATGTTGGCCAACAGCTATAATATTTCCACCAATATTAATAAGTGCATTTTTAATATGATGATCATGAAGAATTTTGTTTGCCCGGTCGAGTGCATAACCTTTCGCGTATCCACCAAGATCAATTTTAACGTGCGGATTAATGCTCTTAATAGTTGACCCTGAAATACGAAGCTGATCTAAGGATGGGCTTTTTTCAACAAGTGTTTTAATTTTTGATTGATCTGGATGCATTGCATTAAATTCATCCTGATGAAATCCCCAATACTCAATGAGCTCACCTATGGCAGGATTAAAAAGATGATTAGAATCATCTTCAAAAGATTTTGCATTTTTTAAAATTTCAATGAGTTCGGCTGAAGCGTTTTTATAAGACTTATTTTTTGAAATAGCATCATTGAGATTTGTCAGATCACTTTTTTTCCAAGCATGAAGCGAGTTATGAAGTCTTGTAAATTCATCAAGGATAGCTTTTGTAGTGTCTTCAGCTGTTTTTTCATTTTCGCCATAGATCGAAATGTCAACGATGGTTCCAAATACATAATGTTTAGATTGATATAAAGATTTATCAGAACAAGATTGCAACAAAAAAAATACAAAAAAAACAAAAAAAAACTTACTAAAGCGCATTGATAATAAGTTCTGCAGGATTTTGTTTTGTTTGCTCAAAAAGTTCCACGATACCAGTTGGGCTAGTCACATTAATTTCTGTTAAATAATCACCAATGACATCAATTCCAACAAAATGGAGCCCCTCGTTTAAGAGCTTTTTCCCTACGATAGTTGCAATCTCACTATCTCTCTTTGATAAAGGTTGTGCGATACCTTGACCACCCGATGCAAGGTTACCCCGTGTTTCGCCTTCCATGGGAATACGGGCTAGCGCATATGGGAATGGTATCCCTTCAATGATTACAATGCGTTTGTCACCCAATGAAATCTCTGGAATATATTGCTGTGCCATAATCATTTGATGGCCATGGTTAGTCATAATTTCTAAAATGACATTAAGATTTTTCTCAAATTCACTGACTCGAAAAATATTCTTACCTCCCATGCCATCGAGTGGCTTCAGAATAATATCGCCATGTTCTTTAAAAAATTTTTTCACAATGTCTGAATTGGCTGTGACCAATGTTTTAGGAATGAGCATGTCAAATTGGAGTATCGATATTTTTTCATTCCAACTTCGAATGGAGGAAGGCTTGTTAAACACTTTCACATTTGATTTTTCAGCAATATCTAATAAGTAAGTCGTATGAAGATAAGCCTGATCGACTGGCGGATCTTTTCTCATGAAGAGTGCATTAAAAAATGAAACCGGATGTATTTCATAGGTTTTTGCATGAACAGGAAAAATAGCCAATTCAAAGCGATGTGTTCTACAAAATAATTGATTGGCATCAATATATAGCTCGTGTTGTAAACAAAAATAAACTTCATGATTTTGTCGAATAGCCTCCTTCATTAAAGCCAAGGTTGAATCTTTTTTTAATTGAAGTGACTCAGGGGGGTCGATGATAAAAAGAATAGGCATAATTTATGATTGATTCATTGGATCATAAGTTTCAAGCTCAATGGATGCTGCAAGAAGAGCTAATCTTGCAATGACGCCATAAGCATAGAATCGATTGGGTGTTGAAAGTGGTGATTCATCAATTTCAGGAGTCGAGCAAGAAGTTTCAAAGGCTAAAGGTACGAAATGCATACCAGGGGCATTAAGATTCTCATCTTTACCTCGTGTCGTATGGACCCGATAAAAGCCGCCAATGACAAAATGATCTATCATGTAGACGACAGGCTCTGCGACGGCTTCATTAATACATTCTTCAGAATAGACCCCTTCTTGAATAATGACTTCCGATACTTCAAGACCTTCTTTCACCACAGACATTTTATTACGAGATTTTCTATTTAAATTTCTTAATTCATCACCATGTTTTACTGTCATGATACCCATGCCATAGGTACCAGCATCTGCTTTAACAATCACAAAAGGCTCATGTTTGATGTCATATTCTTTATATTTGAGTTGAATCTTATTTAAGATTTGATCTGCCTTTTGTGCAAGCTCATCTTCACCTTGTCTCTCATGAAAATCAACATGACTTGCATGATCAAAATAAGGATTGATAAGCCAAGGGTCTACTTTAATAAATGTAGCGAATGATTTGACGACTTCATCATAAGCTTTAAAGTGTTGTGATTTCCTACGTGTTGCCCACCCTGCATGAAGAGGCGGAATTAGGTTCTGCTCTAGGTTTTGTAATATCTCCGGAATGCCAGCAGATAAATCATTGTTAAGTAATATGGCACAAGTATCAAAATTACCAAGTGTTTTATTTTCAAGCACCAATCTATTTTTAATGCGCTTTAAAGGTTCAATGAGTAAAGATTTATTATCCTCAACTGGAATAGATATGGGCTCTAAAATTGTTTCATCTAAACTACCAATCCGCACATCCAGACCTGATTTTTTTAAAATATTTTGTAATGCAAATAAATTCTTTAAGTAGTAAATATTACGCGTGTGGTTCTCAGGGATAATTAAAAGACGATGCGCTTCAGGGCATACTTTTTCAATTGCTACCATAGCTGCTTGGACAGAAAGGGATAAAAAATCCGGATTTAAATTATTAAATCCCCCAGGAAAAAGATTAGTATCGACAGGCGCTAATTTAAATCCTGAATTTCTTAAATCCACAGACGCATAGAAAGGCGACGCATGCTCTAACCATTGCGTTCTAAACCAATGTTCAATATTTGCCATCTCACAAATGAGATGTTTTTCTAAGGAAAGTAAAGGGCCGGTAAGTGCTGTTTTTAAATGTGGCACCATTTAAACATTTACCCCATGCGCTTGAAGGTCGGCATGATAACTGCTTCTCACCATAGGCGCACTTGCTACTGATGAAAATGCCATATGTTCGGCTTCCTCTTTTAGAAAATCAAATTCTTTTGGATCTGCATATCGATCCACAGGCAGATGATGAGCGCTTGGTTGTAAATATTGTCCCAGAGTCAACATTTCAACTTTGTGAGCTCTTAAGTCTTTCATCACTTCAATAATTTCAGTGTTCGTTTCGCCAAGCCCTAACATAAGTCCTGATTTGGTCGGTACATCAGGAAACTTTAATTTGAAATTCAATAATAGATTGAGTGAATGCTGATAGTCCGATCCCGGACGTGCTTTTTTATAGAGCCTTGGAATAGTCTCAAGATTGTGATTAAAGACATCAGGTGGCATCAAACTTAAAATATCTAGCGCTTTATCAAGACGACCTCTAAAGTCGGGCACTAAAATTTCAATTTTAGTGTTGGGTGAAGTGCTGCGGATTTCTTTAATACAATCGACAAAATGTTGCGCACCACCATCGCGTAAATCATCACGATCTACACTTGTAATTACCACATATTTCAAATTGAGCTCCCGAATGGATTGAGCTAACTTTCGGGGCTCATCAGTATCAGGTGGAAATGGTCTGCCGTGACCAACATCGCAGAATGGACAGCGTCTCGTACAAAGATCACCTAGGATCATAAATGTAGCAGTTCCCTGACTAAAGCACTCACCGATATTGGGGCAGCTAGCTTCTTCACATACGCTATGAAGATTATTTTTTCTCAAAATTGATTTAATTTCATTGAATCGACGGCTTTGAGGGAGCTGCATTTTGATCCAGCGCGGCTTGGATTTAATAGGGGCTTCGATAATTTTAATAGGAATCTTAGACGTTTTATCGAAGTCAGTTTCTTTAATGCCTATAGGTTTTGAAATAAGAGATTTCATGACTTTAAATTCAGTAGTTGATGCTTAATATCTTTCGCAATTTCTAAGCCTATACTTTTAATTGATAAGCTATCTGTAAATGTTTTTAATTGTGTCATTTGTAAATCTTTATAGCCACAAGGATCAATGGCTTCAAAAGGCGATAAATCCATATCAATATTCATACTTAAACCGTGATATGAGGCTTGGTTTTTGATGCGCAAGCCTAAGGAAGCAATTTTTTTGTTTCCAATATATACCCCAGGCGCTTCTATTTTAGCACTGGCTTTGATGTCGCGATGTGATAAAAAATTAATAATACTTTTTTCGATGAGCGTGACAAAAGATCTAATATTGAGATGGTACCGTTTAAGATCAATCAGGGTGTAGACGATCAGCTGACCTCGGCCGTGATAGGTAATTTTTCCACCGCGATCTACCGCAAGGACTGGGATATCTTCCCTTAAAGGCCGTTTAAAATCTTTTCGATTTAAACCTAATGTATAAATAGCCTCGTGTTCTGTAATCCATATTTCATCTCGTGTGGAATCATTTCTTTTGGAAGTAAAAATTTTCATCTCATTCCATGTTGATTCATAGGGTGTCATGCCAAGATATTTCACATCGATAGACATAAATCTTAAAGAACGACTTTAATCATCGGATGCGTTGAAAGTGATCGATAAATATCATCTAATTCAGGTTTACTTGTCACATAAACAAAACAAGTAAGGCTGATATATCTACCTTCGCTGCTTCCTTTCATCTCGATGGTACTCGGATCAAAACTTTTATTATTTTGTTTGATGAGCTTAATCACGGTCGATGTAAATTCTTCATGTACTTTTCCCATAACCTTAATTGGAAAATGACATGGAAATTCAATGAGCGTTTCGGGGGATGTTTTTTGAGCTGACACTTAAATTATTCTTTGCTGAGTATAAAAATACTAATTTTTATTTTTGATTTAATGAGATCTGAAATACGAGTTGCCTCATCTTTTGAATTGAAAGGCCCTATCACGACATGGAATAAATCTTCTGAGAATTGTTTTTTAGATGGTGGTGAATTTTCAAGCTTCATATCAGTAAGTTGTTTTAATAAAAGGTCTGCATTTTTTTCATTTTTAAAAGCCCCTGCTTGAATAAAGATTGCATCAGATGGTTCTAAAATATCTATAGATTTTGTTTGAACAGAGACCACTTCTTTTTCTTTAATTTTTTCCGTGATGGCATCGGACGTTTTTTTGAGTGCACTAAATTGTCTTGGATCAATAAGCTCTACCTCCACGGGGCCGCTACCTTTGTCAGACAATCTTAATTTGTAAGCTGCAGCAAATGACAAATCAATGACGCGATCTTTTTTAAATGGACCTCGATCATTAATTCTAACAATGACACTTTTGCCATTTTCAGTATTTGTTACACGCACATAACAGGGGATAGGGAGTGTGGTGTGCGCACCTGTCATGCTATACATATCGTAAAACTCACCAACGGATGTTTTTTTCCCGTGATAACGCTTGCCATACCAAGAGGCAATTCCTTTTTCTTTATAAGGATAAAAAGAAGTCATAGGAGTATATTTATTATCAAGCGCTATATAAGGTTGATTTGCACGAACATTAAAAGGCTCAACTTTAGGTATCGCGTCAGGAATGGCATCCATATTTTCAGGAGGTCGATCGCCTGGCCCATCATCTAAATAATAACCACCCCCTTTTTTTGGAGGCACAGATACACTTTCATTTTTTAAAGAAGGCCCGCTAGCGCACCCTGTTAACATTGAAAGAAGAAGTAATATTAGAAAATAAACTCTAGACATTAAGATGACCCTACAAGTTCTTTATGTGAATGCACACTCATTAATATACCAAAGCTTATTAAAATAATCGTCATGGATGTGCCGCCAAAACTGATGAGAGGGAGAGGTACGCCCACGACAGGCATGATGCCGCTCACCATCGCAATATTAATAAAGATATAAGTAAAGAAAGTGAGTCCAATATTCGCAGCCAGAAGCCTTGTAAATGTATTTTTGGCTTGTGAGGCAATCATAAGACTCCGGCCAATAATAAACGCAAAGAGAGTAAGTAGTAATAAATTACCTAAAAGACCAAACTCCTCACTAAAGACTGCAAAAATAAAATCTGTCGTTCGTTCAGGGAGAAAATCAAGCTGACCTTGTGTGCCATTGAGCCAACCTTTCCCAATGAGACCGCCTGATCCCATTGCAATCGAAGATTGAATCGTATGATAACCAGAACCTAATGGGTCTTGGCTTGGATCTAGTAATATCAGTAATCGATTTTTTTGGTAATCATGTAAATGTGTCCATATGACAGGCGCTAGAGAAAAAAGACCGATGCTACCACCCACAATAAATTTCCAATTTAAGCCCGCTAAAAAAAGAATATAGAAACCTGATGCGGTAATTAATAGTCCAGTGCCTAAATCAGGCTGATTGATAATGAGTATCACAGGCAAAATAAAGAAAAGAGAGGCAATGACATAATCAATGGCATGCCTTTTATTTTCTCGCTTAGAAAGATACCAAGCCATAGCGATAGGGACTGCAAGACGCATAATTTCAGAAGGCTGCATTTTAAAAGCACCTAAATTTAACCAGCGTTTAGCGCCATGACTCGATTGGCCAAAAAACATGACACCAAGGAGTAGCAGCAAACCTACAATATAAATAGGAAGGGCTAATTTTTCATAATATTTAGGATGTATTCTCGCTGTGATCCAGAGCAATATAAACCCTAGGCCAATATAAAACAGTTGGTTAAGTACCAATATAATATTTCGTCCTGAGGCGCTATAGAGGGTGAAGAGACCTACTACTAAAGCTGAGCTAATAAAGATCATCAAAATAGAATCAATATTTTTTTGTAGGCGTGAGATTAATTGTTCTAGCATTATGATTTTTTTAATCGTGATATACAGACTCAAGAGAGTCTGCTTTATTATCTTCTTTGTTTAAGGGCACTTTTTTCAGTAAATAATAATCCATCAATTTTCTTGCAATCGGTCCCGCTGTTGATCCACCATGACCACCATTTTCAACAAT
>BJGS01000004.1 GCA_014190615.1 Methylophilaceae bacterium | reverse complement strand
AGCATTCTAATACACCTACAACTTCTTCACCAAGATATACCATCATCGCCCCATTTTCTCTATTAAAAGTATAAGCGTATTTATCATTCCAAAATCGCATACTTTTCTCATCAATATTCACTTTAGTTTGGGGGATTTTGTTGACTATAACAATTTGCTTTACTTCATCAAATTGAACTGACAAAGCTCCCCCATCAATTGCATTACAAAAGCTAGTCTGCATTTCAGCATATAGATTAGATGCAAAGAGAAGCGATAGCAGTAAAGTTAAAAATTTCATTTTCTTATCTTTCATTAAGCCTAATAGGAGTTTTGGTTAAGGCTGAAACAAAATAGCCGAATGGATTGAAAAAAGCTGGAGATCTAGCCGCCTAAATATTTATAGGGCAGTAGCTTTTTGCGAAACAAACTGTCTTCTAAGTAAGGATTGAATACCCCAATAAGCTATAAGGTAGCTCATTGTATAGATGAAACTATGAGGAAAGTATTCCCATCCTGTTTGTATACTTTCTTGAATAGTTATTCCTGGGAATTTATTAGAAAGTAAGTAATAACTTTGGGTTGAGATCATAAAGCTAACAAAAGTTCCCAATGCGCTAAATATTACAAACTTAAGGATATCTTTCGTTTTAGAAACGTATAAACCAATAAGCCACATGATTCCATAAGAGGGTAATAATCCCAAGTAACCTAGATTAATAGGAATCTGATTAGTTGGATTAATAGATAGCGTTATAAGGTCAATAAGAATGCTGGCTGCAAAAAGAGAAATAAACCACTTAGGTTTTTTTAAAAGCATCCCGCCAATTAAGAAAAGTGCAAAACTTGCATCAGGAAGAGAAACCGAAGTTAAAAGGTGAGCTCCTCTTGTCAAGAGCATTAAAAATATTAGAAAAGTGAAGAAGAAAATTCTAGTATTTTTTAAATATGCATTAAATGTCATTAAAATTCCTTTTGATCAATAATAATACTTCAACTAATCTAAAAGTCATAGCGTAAATTTGTAAATAGACTTCTTCCAGGTGTTTGATATTTAAAGCCGCTGGCTCCTTCAGCCGCTAAGCTATAGTCTTTATCAAAAACATTATTTAATCTGAGATTAAGCTTTAATTTGTCATTGATTTTATAATCGGCAACAATGTTTGTTAGAGCATACCCGCTTAGGTTAATCTTATTTGCTGCATCGTCAAATCTATTACCAGAAAAAGTTTCTTCAGCGCCTATGTTCCAGCGCCCAATATAATAATTTAAATTAATATTTCCAATTAAAGAGGCCCTTCTTGGCAAATACTTATCTGTATCTTCATTCTTTGCCGATTGTCCTGTAGCGCTTCCTTTAATTTGAAAGTGCCCAAAAAATTGATCGCCAGAAATAGTAAAACCTTCAATTAATGCTTTGTTAATATTTGTTGTGTTAGTTCTTGAAAACTCCACAGCATCATCACCAATATAAATAATAAGGTCATCAATTTTGTTTTTAAACATTGTTAAAGACATTGACCCAGAATCATCTCTATATCGAATACTTGCTTCAATATTTTTAGACTTTTCGGGTTTTAAATTTGGATTACCGAAAGCAAATGAGTTTGATAGAGGATAAAGAAAATTGAATGAGGGGGAAACAAATGCTGTTCCATAGGAAGATGCCAGTGACCAGTTAGAGTTAATTGAGTAGGCGTATCCAATGTTTCCAGTGATAGCATCATCGTAAGCGCTATTAAAATCTTTACGAAAATTAGTTTGAAAATTATGCTTATCTTCAATCAAGTTATAACCAACCATAACACCATGATTTGTCCTCTGAGTTTTTTCATAAAGGTCAGTTGTTTTAATTCTTTGTTTTAAAAAATCGTACAAAAAAGTAATTGAGCCTTTAGGTAGAACAATATTATTTTGCCAGCTCAATTGGTCTTGTGTGGTTTTATATAAATCATTTACGCCATCTTCATCAAGGAAGGTAACCAAATTATTTTTTTGTAGATCAAGATATTTATCTGTGCTTTGACTTAATTTAATACTAGATTGCCATGTTTTATTTATTTGACCCTTAATATTCATCGCATAAGTTTCTAACTTAATCTCATTTCTATAGTTACCATGAAAAAGAGGGGAAGAGTTTGCAAAGCGATTGTCGAAGTGATTTTTACCTTTACTTAAAAAATATTGTAAATCTATTTCATAGTCTTGATTAATTTTATGGCTCAGTGATGATGAGAGGCTATAGTTTTTGTATCCATCTTTATCTAAGTTTATCGAATTTGCAGCATTAGCTGGGTTGGGGACAAACGCAGAAAAGCCGTCCGTATTCATTGCAGCAAAATTAATTGCATACGTTGTTTGATTGTTGCCAGCTCTAACCCCACTTTTAAAATTTGAAGTGTTATAACTGCCATATCCAATATCTACATAAGGTTTAAATCCATCAACACCTTTTTTTGTAAATATTTGAATTACACCTCCAATAGTATCTTGACCATATAAGCTGGAAGCAGGACCTCTTAAAATTTCAATTTTTTCAATTTGTGATAAGGGAATGTGTTCGATAGCACTGAATCCTGTGGTAGCTGCGCTCAATCTTATACCATCTACAAGAACAATAGAGTGTGTGGAACTAGTGCCCCGAATACCGATTGTTGAAACTTTTCCAGGGCCGCCCAAATTTGAAATTTCTATCCCTGGCTGTCTTTGAAGGAGCTCTGGTAAGGATGAAGATCCGGCTCTTTCTATATCTTCAGATGAAATAGTTGTTACATCTGCAATCACATTATTTTTTAGGATGGGCGTGCGTGTAGCAGTGACGAATACATCGTCAGTTTTTAGTTCGGTATCTGCAAAAACATTTGCTGTAAAGAGTTGAGCTATTAATAGGCTCGATAAAATAATTTTTTTCATAGTATTTCCAAATAATCATGCGACCCCGCATGAGATTAAATATAGAAATACATAAGGAAGAAAAAAATGTGAAAAAGCACTCACAAATCCAATACCACTCCCCGTAGTATTTCTGTGTGTGTTACTAGGCCGGTCTCCGGACTCGTAAGATTTGATTCATGGCCTTCCCGAAATAAATTCAGTGGCATGTATTATGAATCCACGCTTACTTACCGTTGCGGGGGCAGTATAGGAATTGTTTTTACACTCACCTATTTCCCAGTTTCAATGTTTTCTTAAATTAAAGATAAGCCTTAAGAAGACATCACCTAACAACTTGGAAACAGAATAGCACATCTTTGCTATACTCAAACTTAACAATTTATAAATTTATCGATTGCAATGCATAAGGATATTTAGTTATGGCAAGAACAGTGAAATGTGTGAAGTTAGATAAGGAATTAGATGGCTTGGATTTTCCGCCTTACCCAGGACCTTTAGGTAAACGTATTTTTGAGAGCGTATCTAAAGAGGCATGGGCAGGCTGGCTTAAACACCAAACGATGTTAGTGAATGAGAACCGATTGAGTTTTGTAGATCCGGCCGCACGTAAATATTTAACCGAACAAACCGAGGCTTATTTTTTTGGCGATGGAGCAGATAATGCATCAGGATATGTGCCACCTAAAAGCTAATTAAAAAATGAAGGCGTAAAAAAACACTTCCTAGGAAGTGTTTTTTATTTTTGCAAATGCATTATTCGCCAATCGTCTTTTTAATTTCTTTGATTGATGAGTGTCTGATATCGGCACCCTTCACAGCGTACACAATGTGTTCAGAAATATTTTTGCAATGGTCACCAATGCGTTCGAGCGCTTTTACAACAACAAGCAACTCTAAAGAAACTGTAATTGCTTTTGAATCTTCAAGCATGTAAGTGAGAAGTTCTCTAATGGTTGCGCGATATTGATCGTCCACCGCCTCATCTTTTTTTGCGATCTCAACCGTTTTGCTGATATCGAGTCGTGCGAATGAATCCAATACTGTCTTCAGCATAGAGTGAACTGCTTCGACCATCAGCTTAATTTCACCAATTTTGATTTTTTTAATATTTGGATTTTCATTCACGCGAATCGCTGTGCGAGCAATTTTCGTCGCTTCGTCGCCAATTCGTTCTAGATCGGTAATAGATTTAAGAATCATGATGATCATACGAAGATCGCCTGCTGCTGGCTGTCTTTTTGCAATAATACGAGAAGCGGCTTCATCAATTTCCATTTCAAGCTTATTAACGGCATCGTCGATTTTAATGACTTTATTCGCTAAATCGATATCATCTTTTTTAAGCGCCTCAATAGCGGAAAGTATATTTTCCTCTACCAAGCCACCCATTTTTAAGACTTGTGCCCTTACGGCTTCTAACTCTATGTCGTATTCTTTGTAACTGTGTTCTGTAACCATGTTTAATAGCCTTTATAGGTACTTACATTACTTAACTTTATATTTTATTACTTATATATGACATTTTTAAGACCTAAAAAGTTTATTTTTTTAGGGTCTTAACCCCGTCGCTTGCGGCTAACAATAAAATATTGGCAGGTCTTGCCGCAAATAAGCCATTCGTGACTACACCCACGATTTGATTGATGCTTGCCTCCATCGCAATGGGGTCTTTAATCACCAGCCCATGCACATCTATGATGATATTACCGTTATCAGTTGTAAAGTTTCTTAATTGGGGTTGTCCACCTAACTTAGTGAGCTCGCGAGCTACATAGCTTTTGGCCATCGGCAGCACTTCGACAGGCAAAGGGAATTTACCTAATACGGGGACATATTTTGTTTCATCGCAGATACAGATAAAGGTTTTAGCAACGGCCGCTACTATCTTTTCTCGGGTTAATGCACCCCCACCGCCTTTAAGCATATGCATGTGTTCAGTGATTTCATCTGCACCATCGACGTAGATATCCATGCTATTCACACTATTGAGGTCAAACACTTCAATACCGTGTTTGCGTAAGCGATCTGCCGAGGCTTCACTACTTGCAACTGCGCCATCAATCTTATGCTTTACTTTTGCTAACTCATCAATGAAGTAATTTGCTGTGGAACCAGTACCTACCCCAATGATGCCAGACTTCACATATTCAAGCGCAGCCTTTGCAACCTGCTGTTTTAATTCGTCTTGCGTGAATGCCATTTTTACTTAAACCCTTATATTTTATTTATAATGACGCTTTAACATCTATCATACACGCCAAGGCGACTCTTGAAAATTAGCATATGAAACATGACTACGTAAAACGTATCAATGAAGCGCGCGTATATGACGTGGCGAAGAAGACGCCGCTTGAATTTCAGACGCATCTTTCTGCTCGATTCCACAATCAGATTTTCTTAAAGCGGGAAGATTTACAGCCCGTCTTTTCATTTAAATTACGCGGTGCCTATAACAAGATGGCGGGCTTATCTAAACTACAGCTAGATAAGGGCGTCATCACTGCTTCTGCGGGTAATCATGCGCAAGGTGTTGCGTTAAGTGCACAAAAACTAGGATGTCGCGCTGTGATCGTCATGCCGACTACAACACCCCTCATTAAAATTGATGCTGTAAAACATCGCGGCGCTGAAGTGGTGCTCTGGGGAGACTCTTATTCAGATGCCTATAAACACGCGCTCGAGATTGAGAAAAAAGAAGGCCTCACTTTTGTGCATCCTTATGATGATCCCGACGTGATCGCGGGACAGGGAACCATCGCAAAAGAAATTTTAGATGACTATAAAAAACCGATTCACGCAGTCTTCTGTTGTGTCGGCGGTGGCGGTCTTCTTGCTGGCATGGCTACTTATATCAAAGCGATGCGACCTGAAATTAAAGTGATTGGCGTTGAGGCCAAAGATGCCGAAGCTATGAGCTTATCTTTAAAAGAGGGTAAGCTTGTGGTGCTGGATCAAGTGGGTCTCTTTGCTGATGGTGCAGCCGTCAAAGAAGTAGGCCAAGTGACCTTCCCACTTTGTCAGGCTTACGTCGATGAAATGATTGTGGTGGATAACGATGCCATTTGTGCCGCCATTAAAGACGTCTTTGAGGATACACGCTCTGTCTTAGAACCAGCAGGGGCCTTATCGGTTGCAGGTATGAAAGCCTATATCAAGCAACATAATTTAAAAAATGAAACTCTGGTAGGCATTGCATCGGGTGCTAATATGAATTTCGATCGCTTACGTTTTGTAGCAGAGCGTGCTGAAATTGGTGAAAAAAGAGAGGCTGTGCTCGCAGTCACCATTCCTGAAACCCCAGGTGCGTTTAAAAATTTCTGTAAGTTATTAGGCCAGCGCAATATCACTGAATTTAATTATCGTTTCTCAGATCCGAAGGAAGCGCATATTTATGTAGGTCTTGCGACCAACGATACGGACGAGCCATCTAAGCTTAAAGCGATGCTTGATAAAGAAGGCTTGCCAACAATTGATCTCACGAACAATGAAGTAGCTAAACTTCACCTAAGGCACTTGGTCGGCGGACACGCTCCCCAGGCTAAGCATGAAATGGTTTTTAGATTTGAGTTTCCCGAAAAGCCGGGTGCTTTAATGAAATTTTTAGAGACCATGGGCCACAATTGGAATATCAGTCTATTTCATTATCGTAATCATGGCGCTGACTTCGGTCGAGTTTTGGTGGGCATGCAAGTGCCACCTGAAGATGAAATTAATTTTGAAGTCTTTTTGAATCAATTAGGCTATCCCTTCTGGGATGAAACAGATAATCCAGCCTATAAACTTTTCTTAGGGTAATACATCCTCATTTTCATGAGGCTTGAAAAGGAGAAATCCTCTATAAGATTTTGTATAAATATTTAATAATAAAAAAAACATTTTAGGAGAATGGAATGCAGGTTATTAAGTCAGTTGCCATATTAGGATTTCTTATTTCATCTTTAATAGCGAATGCTGAAGATCGAGGTAAGGCTTATGTATCAAATCAAGAGGGTGGTGTCAGTATAATTAATTTAAACACTATGGAAACGGAAGGTTCAATCGATATCCAAGCTAAAAATCCTCGCGGTATTGGTATCACGGAAGATGGACATTATTTAATTACTGCGAATAAAGATGATGATAATTTATCCGTGATTGATTTAACAACCAATCAGTTTGTGAAACATATTTCGGTAGGTAAAAATCCAGAATTTGTTCGAGTGTTTAAAGGACAGGTATTTGTATCAACAGAACCTGCCTCAACCGGCAAACCCCCTGTGGCTGGGCAACAAGAAGATGATAAAGATGAAGCGAAGATCCCTGCGCGTATTGCAGTGGTAGATTTAGCTAAAGGTAAAAAGATTAGAGAGATTGTCGGCGGACCTGAAACAGAAGGTATCGAATTTAGCAAAAGTGGTAAAGAAATTATTGTGACAAATGAAGCAGACAATACAATCACAGTGCATAACTTTAAGAGCGGCAAATTATTAAAAACGATTTCAACTAAAAAATATGGCGATCGTCCACGAGGTATTAAAGTGGCGCCCAATGGAAAATATTATGTAGCAACTTTAGAAATGGGAAATAATTTTATTGTGTTAGACAGTCAATTTAAACATCTTAAAACTGTGGCGACAGGTGAATCACCCTATGGCGTCAGTTTTGATCGGGAAGGCAAGCGCTTATTTGTTGCAACCTCGAAAGCCAAAACATTAGAAGTTTACGATACGTCTAACTTTGAAAAGATAAAAGATATTCCAACCGGAAGACGTTGTTGGCATTTTAGTTTTTCACCAGATGATAAGGATATCTTACTTGCTTGTGGTAAATCAGATGAAGTGCTCGTGATTGATGCAGAAAAATTAGAGGTGACTAAACATATTCCCAATAAAGAAATTCCTTGGGGTATTGTGGCTTATCCAAAATCTATGGGGAGTTTAGATAACGCTAAATAAAAATAGTTTTTAGTGTATTTCGAAAAAGCCCAAGTCATGTTTGGGCTTTTTCATTTCAAATGTTTTTCAATGAATGTCCACTCATCTTCTGTCACAGGCGTGATGGAGAGTCGATTACCTTTTTGAAGTAAGCGCATGTGTTGCAACGCTTGAAATTCTCTTAATTCTTTCAGACTTAACAAATTTGTTTTCTTAACCAGGGTAACATCGACATTAAGCCAGCGTGGATTTTCTGATGTTGATGTAGGATCAAAATACTTGTGACCTTTTTGGAATTGAAAGCGGTCCGGGTATGCAAGCTTACTCACTTTAACGATGCCAGCAATACCAGGCACATCACAATTCGAATGATAAAAAAATGCGAGGTCGCCTACCTTCATGAGATCGCGCATAAAGTTTCTCGCTTGGTAATTTCTAACCCCATACCAATCGATAGTTTGTTTCGGAAGTTTTGCTAAATCGTCTATAGACACATCAGACGGTTCGGATTTCATGAGCCAATAACGCATAGTTTATAAAATAAAAAAAGTAAGTCGGGACAAAGAGCTGCGTTGATTTTCTTAAGTGTTGCCTAGACTAGCATCCTGAACCAAAGGTTCAAGGGGTAAAAGCCTAAGGTGCATTAGGTGCAATCGCCAAGGGTGTCTTAAAAGAGCACCCAATTTAGATCGCTCACACCGCAACCTGAAGAACTAAAACCGATGCTATAGACTAGTTCAAGGAATTAATAGCCTAAGCAACACTTAAAAAAACAAACGCGCTCATTGCAATGTTTAGTAAAGAATAGGCAGATCTTTAGTTTTGTGCAAGTACTTCGTCGATTTGATGTTCGATAGATGAAATCTTATGGCGGAATTGAGATAAATCAAAACTTTCAGAAGAGTTTTGATTAAGTAGTTCATTGGTGATGTTAAGTGCTGCCATGATGATGATGCGATCGATACCCACAATAGAACCTTGAGATTGAATGAGATCAATTTTCTGATTTAAGTATTGCACAGAATCTAACAAACTTTTTTCTTGGCCTTCTGGACATGCCACAATAAATTCACGTGCCATGATAGTTACCGTAATATTTTTTGAGCTCATAGTTTGTCCTCAGGCAGTTGTCTTATCATCTTCTCAAGACGAAGACTGGCTTCTTGCATATTCGATTGAAGTTTTGTGAGTAAACCTTCAGCTGAAGCTAGCCGAGTTTCAAGATTCTTATTTTTTTCCTGCGCAGATTCAATTAAGCCGATGAGCTGCTTAATTTTTTTCTCTAAAGCGATGAGTTGAGCTTCCATACCTTCACTATAGTTTAAAGAATTGAACTACGTCAATAGCGCTTAGAGATATTAGAGTGATCATGATTTCTTTTTTGCTCTAGGGTGTGCTTTGTCGTAAATATTTGCCAGATGCTGAAAATCTAAATGCGTATAGACTTGCGTGGTGCTTATATTAGCGTGCCCTAACATTTCTTGCACGGCTCTTAAGTCTTGGCTTGATTGCAAAACGTGAGAAGCGAAACTATGTCTTAATAAATGAGGGTGCACCTTGCTATCAATGCCTTGCTTGATGGCCCACATTTGAATGCGGTATTGAATAGCACGCGGTGTCATACGTTTTCCATGCTCGGTAATAAATAAAGCATCGGCTGATTTTTCATCTGTTTTAATAGACGCACGTTTTTCAATCCAAGATTGAATGGCATGGATGGCTTTCTGACCCATCGGAATCATGCGTGTTTTGTTGCCTTTACCCGTGACAGTAATCACGCCCTCTTGAAGATCAAGGTCATTGATGTTGACGTTTACCGCTTCACTTAAACGAAGCCCAGACGAATAGAATAATTCTAAAAAGGCTTTATCTCGCAATCCTAATAACGTTGTGTCATCAATAGAAACGAGTTTAACTATTTGTTCAATCGATAAAGTTTGTGGCAATGTTTTAGGGCTCTTAGGTGCGTGAACATCTTTTACTGGATTCTCTTTAAATTGATGGCGTTCAATTAAATAATCAAAGAAGCCTCTCCATGCAGACAACATGCGAGCAATGGATTTACCATGAAGACCCTGGCTATTAAGCTTGGCACTGGCACGTCTGATATCTTGAATCGTGAAGGTTTCAAAACGATCATGCTCAACGAGCATGACGAGCTGAATCAAATCATGTGTATAACTTTTAATTGAATTACTGCTAAGACCTTTTTCAAAGGTGAGGTATTCGATATAGCTTTTTTGGAAAGGGTTATGTTCCATAAAGTTTAAGCGATCTCAATTTCTCCTTCATAGAGAGTGACGGCGGGACCTTTCATCATCACGGGATGTCCAGAGCCTTTCCAATCGATAGATAAGGACCCGCCTTGCATATCAACTTTGACAGGCGATGAAAGTAAATGACGTTTGATGCCTGACACTGCTGCAGCGCACGCACCAGTTCCACAGGCAAGTGTTTCTCCGACACCTCTTTCAAAAACACGTAAACGAATATGATGTGGGGTAACAATTTCCATAAACCCTACATTAACGCGTTTTGGAAAAAGATTATGCGATTCCAAATAAGGACCTAAAGTTTCAATGGGAGCTTGATGTGTATCTTTGACTGTGATTACGGCATGTGGATTTCCCATAGACAATATAGCCATAGAGATCGTTTCTTTTTGATGAGGTAAATCTATAGAAATAGGGTATTCATTTTTTTCAGTGTCTGAGAGAAAGGGAATGAGTTTGGGATTAAAAATGGGCTCACCCATATTAACTTCAATCATGTGTTCACTATCTTCAGTGAGTTCAATCACACCTGATTTTGTTTCAACGCGAATAGATAATTTATCTGTTAAATGTTTATCTTTTACAAACCGATAAAAACAACGTGCACCATTGCCACATTGCTCTACTTCGCCACCATCTTGATTAAAAATACGGTATTTAAAATCAACATCTTCGAGTGCTGTATTTTCAACAACAAGAAGCTGATCAAATCCAATGCCCAGTTGTCGATGAGACAAAGACTGAATAGCTTCTTTGGATAATTGGAAAGGTGACTTTGTATGATCGAGCACTATAAAGTCATTACCAATTCCATGCATTTTTGTAAAATGAACCCTCATAAAATGATTGTCTCTTATTTGTTTGGTTTTTTAAAGCGCTGATAATTCCAAAGATATTGGGTTGGATATTTCCGAATGAGCATTTCAAGTCGATCATTGATGCCTTGAGGCGAATGATCTTGGCCTAAAGGTTCAATGTGCACTTCATATCCTTGACCATTTGAAAGTCGATGACCAAAACCAATAAGGACCGTGGCTTTTGAAGATGCTGCCAATTTAGAAACAAGCGTCATAGTATAAGCAGGCGTATTAAAAAATTGAGTCCATACGCCTTGACCTTCATTGGGAACTTGATCAGGCAACACACCAATCGCTTCACCTTTTTTTAATGCTTGCATCAATAACTTAACGCCTTGGATGTTAGCTTCAGCAAGATGAATTTGAGGGTGACGTCTCCCAGATAAAACAATATTCGCAAGCCAATTTTTTTTTGGACGCTTAAATAAAACAGTGATGGGGTGGAAATGTGCATAGTATTGCGCTGTAATTTCAAAACAACCTAAATGGGGCGTTAGAAAAATAATGCCTTTTTTCTTTTTGAGCGCAGTTTCAACATGCTCCCATCCATAACATTGCTTAACCCAACGAAAATTCTTTTGAGGAGTATTAAACCAAATAGCAGGAGCTTCCATCAGACACTTTCCAATTTCGCGAACCGCTACTCGAGTAAGTTTTTTTAAATCATTTTCGTTAGATATATTAAAAGCACGTTTTAAATTAGCATCTATTCGCTCTTTAAATCGAGGATCAAATCGATAAGCGATGAAACCAAATCCATTACCCAATCCATGCAAGACAAAGAGCGGTAATTTGAAGAGTATGGCAATGAAAAATAAGAGTAGTCTAGATAACATAATTGTATTTAAACGCGATATTTTGCTATTCTAAACGGTTTACGTAATTTAAAACCTGGAAAAAACTATGAGTGAGTATTTATTTACTTCGGAATCCGTTTCTGAAGGTCATCCGGATAAAGTAGCTGATCAGATATCCGATGCGATTCTTGATGCCATTTTGGAACAAGATCCTACTGCGCGTGTTGCAGCTGAGACATTAACAAATACTGGCCTTGTAGTGTTGGCAGGCGAGATTACAACCACAGCGAATGTGGATTACATCAAAGTAGCACGCGATACGATTCGTTACATTGGATATGACAATACCGATTATGGCATTGATTACAAAGGCTGCGCGGTCCTTGTAGCCTATGACAAACAGTCGCCTGATATTGCACAAGGTGTGGATGGAGCATTAGATGATCCTCTAGATCAAGGTGCTGGCGATCAAGGGCTCATGTTTGGTTATGCGTGTGATGAAACAGCGCAGTTGATGCCTATGCCTATTTGGCTGTCACATCGATTAATGGAAAGACAATCATACTTAAGAAAAGATGGCAGGCTTCCTTGGCTGCGTCCTGATGCTAAAGCACAAGTGACTTTGAAATATCACGACCATAAGCCTCACTCAATTGATACCGTTGTGCTCTCAACACAACATGATCCTGAAGTCTCATTAGAAACTATTCGTGAGTCAGTGATTGAAGAAATCATTAAACCCATTTTGCCGAAAGAGCTTATCAAAGGTGATATCAAATATCTCGTGAATCCTACAGGTCGATTTGTGATTGGTGGTCCTCAAGGGGACTGCGGACTCACTGGCCGTAAAATTATTGTCGATACTTATGGAGGGGCCGCCCCTCATGGTGGTGGTGCTTTCTCAGGTAAGGATCCAAGCAAAGTGGATCGTTCAGCCGCATATGCAGCACGTTATGTCGCTAAAAATATTGTAGCAGCAGGCTTAGCTTCACGTTGCTTAGTTCAAATCTCATACGCGATCGGTGTGGCAAGACCTACTTCAGTCATGGTAGAAACTTACGGTACAGGCAAGATTGCTGACGACAAATTAACGGCTTTGGTGCTTGAACATTTCGATTTAAGACCTAAAGGCATCGTAAAGATGCTTGATTTATTACGTCCTATTTACAAGAAAACCGCGGCTTATGGCCATTTTGGCCGTGATGAGCCAGAGTTTTCATGGGAAGCCGCAGATAAAGCACACATCCTTAAATCGGCTAGTTAAGCCACAATCTTTTTTAAGTACTTGAACCATCAGTAGTTTTAATTTAGAATGCAATACTTCTGAGGAACGCTGCGAGATTTTTTCATAAAATCCCAGGCTCAGATTACAAGTTTACTTGTAAACGGCGTTCACCAATTTATAACCGTGCCAGTCACGGGATGTTGGTGGATACCGAAACATCCCCGCTGGTCACTTAGCATTCAAAAGGAATCTAAAATGAATACAGTGACTAACCAAAATTTAAATACAAAAGACTTTCTTGTTGCCGATATTAATCAGGCTGACTTTGGCCGTAAAGAAATCGCCATTGCAGAAACTGAAATGCCAGGTTTAATGTCTATTCGTGAAGAATATGCAAAAACAAAACCATTAAAAGGTGCGCGCATCAGTGGCTCGCTTCATATGACGATCCAAACAGCAGTGCTTATCGAAACACTTAAAGATCTGGGCGCTGAAGTGCGATGGGCGTCTTGCAACATCTATTCAACCCAAGATCACGCAGCCGCAGCCATTGCTAAAGGCGGCACGCCAGTTTTTGCTTTTAAAGGCGAAACACTCGATCAATATTGGGAATATACCCATCGTATTTTTGAATGGAATGATGGCAGTTACACCAATATGATTCTCGACGATGGTGGCGATGCAACTTTATTGCTCCATTTAGGAACGCGCGCTGAAAAAGATCTTTCAGTGATTGCTAAGCCGTCAAGCGAAGAAGAGATTTCACTTTTCAATTCAATTAAACAAAAGCTAGCGACAGACCCGCATTGGTATTCTGAAAGACTTAAACATATTAAAGGCGTGACCGAAGAAACGACGACTGGCGTTCATCGTTTATATCAAATGCATAAGGAAGGTACATTAGCTTTTCCAGCAATTAATGTGAATGATTCGGTGACGAAATCTAAATTTGATAATCTCTATGGTTGTCGCGAATCTCTTGTAGATGCAATTAAGCGTGCAACAGACGTTATGATCGCAGGCAAAGTAGCCGTTGTCGCCGGATATGGCGATGTCGGTAAAGGTTCAGCCCAAGCACTTCGTGCACTATCAGCACAAGTTTGGGTTACTGAAATCGATCCTATTTGTGCCCTGCAAGCTGCGATGGAAGGCTACCGAGTGGTCACTATGGATTATGCAGCTGAACATGCTGATATTTTTGTAACGGCAACAGGCAATTATCATGTGATTACGCATGAGCATATGTCACGCATGAAAGATCAAGCAATCGTGTGTAATATTGGCCACTTCGACAATGAAATTGATGTGACATCGCTAAATGATTGCGCATGGGAAGAAATTAAACCACAAGTCGATCACGTGATTTTTAAAGATGGCAAACGAATCATCTTGCTTGCAAAAGGTAGGCTTGTGAATTTAGGTTGTGGTACAGGTCATCCTAGTTATGTGATGAGCTCATCTTTTGCGAATCAAACAATCGCACAGATTGAGTTATTTGCGCACACAGAGAAGTACCCTCTGGGCGTATATACACTCCCTAAACATTTAGATGAGAAAGTCGCTCGCTTACAATTGACAAAATTAAATGCTGAACTTACAAATCTGTCAGAAGAGCAAGCGAAGTATATTGGTGTTAAAGAAAAAGGACCTTACAAACCTGAGCATTATCGTTATTAAACGTGCCTAAAAAAATTTCTTACAGTTTCGAGTTTTTTCCACCCAATACACCGGAGGGGATTAAAAACTTAGCGGACACTCGTCAGCAGCTATCTGCATTCAATCCCGAATTTTATTCGGTGACATTTGGTGCAGGTGGCTCAACTCGAGACCGAACGCTTGAAACAGTGTTAGAAATTAAACAAGAGGGTTTTAATGCGGTTCCTCATATTTCAGGCATTTCATCGACCAAAGCAGAAATTAAAACTTTACTCGATCTCTATCAGCAAAATGATATTAAGCATCTTGTAGTCTTGAGAGGTGATGTGCCGCATGGGCCAGTGTCAAGAGGAGAGTTTAAACATGCTAATGAATTAGTAAGTTTTATTCGCCAAGAAACCAATGATTACTTTCATATTGAAGTAGGGGCTTACCCTGAATATCATCCTGAAGCGGCCTCGTCACAAACGGACATTCAAAACTTTAAAAATAAAGTGGATGCGGGGGCTGACTCGGCCATCACACAATTCTTTTTTAATGCAGATGCTTATTTTAGATTTATGGACGAATGCTTGATTGCAGATATAGATATTCCAATTGTGCCAGGCGTTATGCCAATATACAACATTAAGCAGTTGGCACGGTTTGCTTCAAATTGCGGCGCAGAAATACCTCGTTGGCTTAGAATTAAATTAGAGAGCTACGGAGATGACTTACCTTCATTAAGGTCATATGGCGTAGATGTGGTATCTGAGCTTTGTGAAACGTTGATTGAATGGGATGTTCCGAGCCTACATTTCTATACATTAAATCAAGCAGGTATTATTTCCCGCATCATCCAAAATATAGAAAGTACTTAGTGTAAAACTAAGTTGTGATCTTGATAGATTGCATCTTCTATAAATAAAAAGTCTTTTTCTCGGCCTTCATTCCAAAGCGCCATCATGACAATCCAGCGCATTTCTTCAATATTAATATGCTCTTGTTTGAGGGCCATAGCGCGATCCAGGATAATTTCTCGTTCATTTGGGTCAAGCACCTTAGCTTGCTCTAAGAATAAAACAAAACCTAAGCTTTCACTGCTTATCTTTTTTTGTTCATTCTCTGACAGCATGCGATAACCCAATGAAGAACAGGCATTGTTTTTCACAGGTATAGCATTTGTCATTGCTTTGAGTTGATTAAACCAAGTGAAGGCATTTTCAATATCTTGATTATCAAAACCTGCAGCTTCAAGTTCGGCAGTAATGCTCTTAAAATCAGGAAGGTTTTGCGTGCTTAGATAGTTTTCAAACATATAGATAAGCAGTTCTAGCATAAAGAATCCTTTACGATAGTGAATGAAAAATGGCTTAGTAGTGAATGACAGCTAAATGAATTTGAGTCAGGTAATTGAGCTATTAGCAAAGTATAATATTCTTCATATATCTAATAAGATTAAGGTGTTTAAGCCTTGTAGATAAGTTATCAGCAATAAATAAAATAATCAACATTTATGGCAATTTTAAATATATTAAATTACCCTGACCCAAAATTGCATACCATTGCAAAACCAATTGAGGTTGTGGATAACTCCATTAGGAAGCTGATCGATGATATGGCTGAAACTATGTATTCCGCGCCTGGTATAGGATTGGCTGCAACTCAGGTTGATCGTCATCTGCAATTAATTTTAGTAGATATTTCCGAAACCAAGGACAATTTAAAAGTTTTTATTAACCCTAAAATTATTGAGTCTTCAGGACAGCAAGTCTACGAAGAGGGTTGCTTGTCCGTGCCGGATGTATTTGAGTCGGTGAGTCGTGCTGAACGTATTAGAGTAAAAGCGCTTGATCGAGAAGGAAAATCTTTTGAGCTCGAAGCAGATGGCTTGTTAGCTGTTTGTATTCAACATGAAATGGATCATCTTCTAGGTAAAGTATTTGTAGAATACTTATCACCCTTAAAGCGCAATCGTATCAAAACAAAAATGAAAAAACGCGCTAAAGATTATTTTGAAAAAGCATAATTTAGCGAAATCCATATTGTGAATCCCTTAAAAATTATTTTTGCAGGCACCCCCGATTTTGCAGTACCCGCTTTGCAGGCTCTTTGTGATAAAGGGTATGAGGTGGTGGCTGTTTTAACTCAGCCTGATAGACCATCAGGAAGAGGGCTGAAATTACATCCAAGTCCTATGAAGCTTAAAGCCAATGAATTAGGTATTCCTGTTTTTCAGCCTTCAGAATTAAAAAGTAAAGCATCTTACGAGTCTCTTGCTGCAATTAATTTCAACGTGATGATTGTGGCAGCTTATGGACTGATTATTCCCCAAGCTATTTTAGATCTACCCTCTTTTGGTTGTTTTAATATACATGCATCACTTTTACCTAGATGGAGAGGTGCTGCTCCAATTCATCGCGCGATTTTGATGGGAGATGAAGTCACGGGCGTCACAATTATGCGTGTAGTTCAAAAATTAGATGCAGGAGATATGATTAAAAAAACGGAAATTCAAATTAGCGAAAAAGATACCACTGAGCAATTAACAAAAACACTTGCGGCATTAGGCGCCCATTTGATGACAGAAGTGATGGATGAATTAATGAGTAAGGGTAGTCTTCAATCTTCACCTCAGGACGCGGCAAGTGTAACCTATGCTGAGAAAGTTACCAAAGAAGAATCAACAATTAATTGGCAGGATAGTTCTCTAGTAATTGCAAGAAAAATCAGGGCATTTAATTCATTTCCAGTGGCTCAAACAGAATACCGTGAAGTTGTTTGTAAAATTTGGGATGCTGAAATTTCTATAGAAACCAGTCAAGAAGCCAAAATAGGTCAAATTATTAAGCTTGATGAATTTATTCATGTGAAATGCGGCGAAGGAGTTTTATCAATTAAAGAGCTTCAAATGCCTGGAGGAAAAAGACTTCAATCTAAAGAATTCATTTTAGGACATCGGCCGATACTAGGAGACGTCTTTAAGCCGTAATTATTTTGTATCAATCTCAACTTATTGCAGCGAATTGTGTTTCTGAAGTAATAAAAGGACACAATTTAAATCATGTTTTCGAAAGAAATTTCGATCACCATCCAAACATTACCCCCCAACAGAAATCAGTTGCGATTTTTCTAGCTTACGGTGCTATTCGTTTTTTAGGCGAAAATCAATTCTTTATTCAGCAACTCATCAGCAAAAAAATCACAAATAAAAAAATTGAGGCATTACTTTGCGTATCTCTATTTCAATTAAATCATGATCAGTCAACCGACTTTACAATAGTAAATGAAGCAGTAGAGGCCGCTAAATTTATCAATAAGTCTTGGGCGGGATCTTTTGTGAATGGGGTATTAAGAAATTTTATTCGCCAGAAAGATCAATTACGAAATAAATTAAAAAATAACGAAGAGGCTTTTTATTCATATCCATCATGGTGGATTAGGTTGCTTAAAAAAGAATATACAAAAGACTGGGAAAACATATTATTAAATGGCAACAAGCATCCGCCATTAACTTTAAGAGTTAATCTAAGAAAGATTTCTCTTGAGCACTACGAAGAAAAACTTAAGGCCGAAGCGATTGCTTATCGTGTATTGGGAAATATTGCGCTAGAAATTATCGATCCTATAGCTGTAGAAAAAATACCTGGATTTAAGGAGGGGGAAGTTTCAGTGCAAGATTTTGGCGCCCAACTTGCCGTAAAACTTTTAGACCTCAAAGACGGGCAACTTTGCCTTGATGCGTGCAGCGCTCCGGGAGGAAAAACCGGACATATCTTAGAATCCGCTGATGTTGAGCTAGTGTCTATCGACCATCAAAAAGATCGCTTATACAAAGTGAAAGAAAATTTAGAGAGATTGCATCTTCATGCTGAACTAAAATGTGCTGATCTAGCCGAAGTTAGCGCATGGTGGGATAAAAAATTATTTGATCGAATTTTGCTAGACGCCCCCTGCTCCGCATCAGGCGTTGTAAGGCGTCATGTAGATATTAAATGGCTAAGAAGACCTCGCGATATTGAAATGTTCAGTAATCAACAAAAAATGATGTTGCAAGCTATGTGGCAACTATTAAAAAAGGGTGGTAAATTACTTTACGTAACATGCTCTATATTTCCTGATGAAAATCAGCAAGTTATTGATGCTTTTATTAGGGAGCATGAAGATGCAAAAGAAGTAAAATGGATAGTGGGATCGGAATATAACAGACATGCAAATCATTTAATACCAAGCGAAAACCATGATGGATTCTTTTATGTATTGCTTGAAAAAAATTAAATTCAGTATTTTCTTTAGCTTTTTAATGGGCTTGTTTCTTTGCTCATCTATTTTTGCGGCTGATAATAATCTGACTATTAAGAATGCTGAAATTAATAGCCAATTCGAAGCTTATTTTTTAAATGCTGATTTTGATTTATCTTTTAGTGAAGATTTAGACGAAGCTATTAGAAAAGGTATTCCTATTAATTTTATTGTTGAATTTGAACTTAAAAAGCCTAGAAAATATTGGTTTGACGAAGAAGTTGCCAAGAAATCAAAAGAGATTTTATTAAGCTACCATGCACTATCAAGACAATTTACCTTAACGGAATCTGATAATCGACTTATTGCTTTCGATAATTTAACCCAAGCAAAAAATGAACTTAAGAAAATAAAAAATTGGCGTATTTTTGATAAGTCACAAATTGATGATACCGATAAGTATTTGGCTTACCTTCAGGTCAAATTAGATCAAACTAAGCTTCCAAAACAGCTTCAGGTAGATATAACAACTAATCAAGAATGGCAATTAACCTCTAAACAATTCCAATGGATGTTCGTAAATAAAAAATGAGATATCTTATAGCCATCGCTTCATTAGTGGGTGCCTTGCTTTTATATCTCCTATCGAAAGCAAGCTCAAGCTCTGAATTTATTTCAGGTAGTTCTTACACCATCGTTCTTATATTGAGCGGCATTTTCATTTTAAGTCTGATTGTAATTATTGCGAATCAGATTAAAAAATTATTCAAAAATATTAAAACAGATGTCATGGGAAGTCGATTATCCAGGCGTCTTGTCATTTCATTCACACTTATGGCAGTTATTCCTGGCTTAATTGTATATTTGGTTTCCGTGAATTTCTTGACCCGATCAATTGAGTCATGGTTTAACGTTAAGGTTGAATCAGCTTTAGATGGGGGATTAAAGCTGGGGCAAAAAGCGCTAGATATTATGCTAACAGATTTAGAATTGAAGGCTGAACGCATGGCGCTAACATTGTCATCTATGCCTACAACCTCTCAATATGCCGCACTGAGTGATCTTCGCGAAAAGTCAGGTATTCAAGATGCCACAATTATTTCAGATCAAGGGAAAATTATTGCAGTTTCAAGTAACGATGCAGAATCATTTTTACCTGCATTGCCAACTTTAATTCAATTGAAACAAGCAGAAAATAATATATATGGAAAAATTGAGCCAATCACAAATAAGGGTTTATATCTAAGGGTGCTAGCGCCCATTAACGGATCTTCAGTATCCAATGAAAGACTCATTTTACAAATTTTACAGCCAGTCCCAGATTCCTTATCAACAATTGCAGAATCAGTTCAGGTAGTATTTCAAGACTATCAAAAGCTCTCTTATAGCCGAAATTCATTGAAAGTCATTTTTTCAATTACACTAACACTGGTACTTATGCTTGCAATTCTCACTGCTGTTGCTATCGGATTTTTACTTAGCAGAAAATTATCTGAGCCTCTTGCACTCCTTGCTGAAGGTACAAAAAAGATTGCAAAAGGAAATTTTAAAACAATGCTTCCTGAAACAGGCAAAGATGAATTAGGCGTGCTAGTTCGATCATTTAATAGTATGACAAGACAGCTTGACCAGGCCACCCAAAACTCACAAAGCAATCAAATAAGGCTGGAATCAGCGAGATCATATCTTGAAACTGTATTAGCCCATTTGTCTTCAGGCGTGATTGTGATAAATCAGGCTATGGAAATTAAGTCATTTAATATTGCGGCATCTAAGATATTGCAAGTGGATTTATCAAAAAATACAGATCAATTACTAACGTCAATATCCCTGAAAAATAAAGCTTTGAAAGATTTTGTTTCAGCTATTCAAGAAGAAGTTCAAACAACAGGCAATAAAAAACAAGCAGAAATCATAAAACAATTCGAAGTTAAATATGAAAAAAGTAATCAGGTACTGCTATTACAAATCACCCCGTTACCGCAGAATAAAATTAACAACTATGTTTTAATGATCGACGATATTACTATGATGATCCAAGCTCAACGAGACGCAGCCTGGTCGGAAGTTGCGCGAAGACTTGCACATGAAATTAAAAATCCACTTACACCTATTCAACTCTCCGCTGAGAGAATTAAGCATAAGTTAGGATCTAAATTAAACAAAGTAGACACAGAAATTTTAGATAAAGCTGTATTGACTATAGTAAATCAAGTAGATGCAATGAAAACCATGGTGAATGAGTTTAGTGAGTATGCGCGCGCGCCTAAACTAAATTTAGAATTAACTGATATCAATAAACTTATTAAGGAAATTACTCATTTATTTGAAAATTCAGGTATTAAAATAACTACTAAATTGTCTAGAGCCATGCCTGAAATTAAGATAGATATTAATATGATGAGGCAAGTATTGATTAACCTCATTCAAAACGCACAAGATGCAATGGCAAAAAATATAAAGCAATCGACTATTCAGATTAGTACAAATAAATTAAAGAATGATCTTGTCTTATCTATTCAAGATAATGGACCTGGATTTTCAGTCGATATTCTAAAAAAAGCTTTTGAGCCATATGTCACTACGAAGTCTCACGGTACTGGACTTGGTTTGGCTATCGTTAAAAAAATCATTGAAGAGCATGATGGTGTAATTACAATAGAAAATAAGAAAGGTTCGGGCGCTAATATCAATATTCAACTGCCTTTTAAAGTAAATAAATTATCATGAGCGCAAAAAAAATATTAGTAGTTGATGATGAGCTCGGGATCAGAGAATTACTCAGAGATATTCTTGTTGATGAGGGATTTGAAATTTTTGTTGCTGAAAATGCAACAGAGGCTCGCGAACTTAAAAAGAATAAATTGCCAGATTTGATCTTATTAGATATATGGATGCCTGACTGTGATGGTATTACGCTACTAAAAGAGTGGGTCAATGAAAAATTCCTGACCAGCCCGGTTGTGATGATGTCTGGACACGGCACTATTGATACGGCGCTTGAGGCCACCAAAATAGGTGCATTTGATTTTCTAGAAAAGCCTATTACCCTTCAGAAGTTATTGAAGACGGTGAATGAGGCTTTAAAGCATGCAAACAATTTGCCAAAAATTGAAATTAATTTATTGAATATTGGCAAAAGTAATGTAATACAAGACCTTAAAAAAAGGCTTGATAAGTTAATTTCTGTAAAGACACCATTACTGCTTGTAGGGCCTCATGGCGGTTGTGCAAAAATTTGTGCCCAATATTTGCATCCTAAAAATCAACCTTGGATTGATGTAAAAGATTTTGAAATGATTTCTAATGCCCCTAGCGATCTGCTGGATCAACATAGAGGGGGTTCAATTTTTCTAAATGAGATTTCTCACTTCACTAAATCTCAACAAAAAGGATTCAGTTTATTGCTTAGCAAAGCAGCGCAGTATAATGTAAGAATTATATGTGCAACTTCAAAATCTCTTACACAAAGTAAAGAGATTGATTTCGATGAGCGAATCTTAAATGAACTACTTCCTTCGTCCTTACTTCTTCCTTCAATTAATGAGCATAAAGAAGATATTCCAGAACTAGCGTCGTCTATTCTGACGATGTATCTTTCAAAGTCAGATAATTCTGAGTATAAAGTTTTCGATGTAGCGGCATTAAATCTTATGCGAACTATGAATTGGCAAGGCGATATTGAGGAGCTTGAAAGTTTTGTATTTAATTTAATGCAAACTAGCTTACTTGAAAAAATTACTGCAGAGGATGTTAAGCGCGTTTTACATCAATTTAATTTATTACATGATGAAAATAAGCCCACGAAAGAGCATAAAAAAAATAAAGACCAAGGCCTAGATAATATTTTTAGTAAGCCCCTAAAAGATGCACGCGATGAATTTGAAAAAATGTATTTCAAGCATCATCTCAATCAAGATAGCCAAAGTATGGCTAAACTTTCAGAGGTTTCGGGCGTTGAGAGAACTCATCTTTATCGAAAGCTAAAACAGCTTGGTATTAAAGTGAAATAATTAAATTTCGATGATGACGGGTGTATGGTCTGAAGGACGCTCAGATTTTCTTGGTTCTTTATCAATCGAAGTTAATGTTGTTTTACCTATAATTTGTTTGTTTGTTAGTATGTGATCAATCCGCATGCCATGATTTCTTCTAAATCCAGCCATACGATAGTCCCACCAGCTATACTGGATTTCTTCTGGATTAGTTGCTCTAAAGCTATCTAACAAACCCAATGCAAGGATGCTCTGAAAAGCCTCCCTTTCTTTGGCACTAACAAGGACATTATCTTTCCATGCTTCTGGATCATGACAATCGATATCTTGAGGGGCAATATTAAAGTCGCCAGCAATAATAATGTCTGTAAAACTCAACATTTCATTTTTGAGCCAAGAGGTAAAGTGCTTTAACCAATCAAGTTTATAGTGATATTTATCTGATCCTACGGATTGACCATTAGGTACATACACACAAACAATCCTAATTTTTCCATGCTCAGTATCAATTGTGGCAGCAATAAGTCTCTTTTGTTCATCTTCAAAGTTAGGCATATTGTGTTGAACATCAAGCAGCTCATATTTACTTATAATTGCAACGCCGTTATAAGTTTTTTGTCCGTTATGGATAGATTTATAGCCTAAAGCGCTAATTGCATCATGAGGAAATTTAATATTCTCTTGCTTTGTTTCTTGAAGAAGAAGGAGATCTGGCTGTGCTTTTTTGATCCAGTCTTCAACTTGACCTATTCTTACGGTAAGAGAATTTACGTTCCATGTAGCTAGCTTCATAAATGTTAAGCCATGCCACTATGTCTTAATAAAGCATCAACCGAAGGCTCTCTTCCGCGAAACGCAATAAAAGATTCCATAGCTGGCCTAGACCCACCTTTTGCTAAAACTTCATTTTGAAATTTTTGCCCCGCTATACTTGATAGGACACCTTCTTCCTCAAATAAACTAAAGGCATCAGAAGCTAGAACTTCAGCCCACTTATAACTGTAATAACCAGCTGCATATCCACCAGCAAAAATATGTGAAAAACTATTGGGGAAGCGGTTCCAAGAGGGCGGCCTTATAACAGCAATTTCATCTCGAATAGTTTCTAATAGCTCCAAAGGATTAATTTGATTTTGATCGTTATATTCAGTATGTAACCTTATATCAAATAATGAAAATTCAATTTGTCTTAAAGTTTGCATGCCTGATTGAAAATTTTTGGCTGCAATCATTTTTTTAAACAATACTTCAGGAAGCGGGGCTTTTGTGTCGACATGTTCAGTCATATGTTTTACAACATCCCATTCCCAGCAAAAATTTTCCATAAATTGACTAGGCAACTCAACAGCATCCCATTCAACGCCTTTGATACCCGAAATACTATAGTCATCTACTTTTGTGAGCATATGGTGAAGTCCGTGACCAAATTCATGGAAAAGTGTAATGACATCATCATGCGAAAATAATGCAGGCTTATTGTCTGAGGGGGATGAAAAATTACAAGTTAGAAAAGCGACAGGATATGAAGATTCAAAAGAATTTTTATATCGAGATATAGCCTCATCCATCCATGCCCCACCACGTTTATGATTACGCGCATATAAGTCAAAATAGAATTGCCCAATTAATTGATCATTTTCATTTTTTATTGAATAGAAACTCACATCTTTGTGCCAAGTGGGAGCGTCTGTTTTAACAATCTTTAATTTAAAAATAGTTTCAACTACTTTAAATAAACCTTTCAAGACGCGTGGCTCAGGAAAGTATTGTTTCACTTCATTTTCTGAAAAACTATATTTGGCTTGACGGAGCTTTTCAGATACATATCCAACATCCCAAGCTTCTAATTGATCTATTCCTAAAGACTGAGAAAAAGACTTGAGTTCTTCCATATCTTTTGCAGCAAAAAGTTTCGCCTTGTTAGCTAGGTCCATTAAGAAGTGATTAACCTCTTCGCTTGATTGAGCCATTTTTGTGACAAGTGACATTTCAGTAAAATTTTTAAAACCAAGTAATTTAGCTGATTCATAACGAAGTTGAAGTATTTCATTAATGAGTTCGGTATTATCAAGATTTGGGGAGGCAAGCTCTGAGGCACGAGTAGCATAAGCACGATAGAGTTTTTCTCTTAAATTTCTATCTTCTGCATACTGCATGACTGGGAGGTAAGAAGGAAAATGTAAGGTAAATTTATACCCTTCTTTTTTATCTTCAATAGCTTCCGAATGAGCTTTATTAATATTTTCTTCAGGAATACCTTTAAGCTCATTTAAGTCAGATGTAAAAAAAGCAAATTGGTTAGTGGCATCTAAAATATTCTCTTCAAATTGAGTTGAGAGCTTTGCTAGCTTTTCTTGAATGACTTTAAAGCGGGCTTTATCTTTGCTATTAAGTTCAGCGCCGCCTAGTTTGAATTCACGCAATACATTGTCGATGATGCGCTGTTGTGAATGTGAAAGCGATTTAAATTGGGCACCCTCTTTAAGAGACCGGTATTTCTTATAAAGCAATTCATCTTGAGAAAGATTGGTATAAAACTCAGTTAATTTTATAAGATTATCGTTGTATGCCTTTCTTAACTCATCAGAGTTAACAACCGCATTAAGGTGCTCTACTTGACCCCAGGCTCTTGAAATTTTCTCACTAATGATTTCAATAGGTTCTACAAAATTATCCCAGGTAATAAGATCATTTTTATCTTTTAATGATTTAATCAATGCATGGGCATCTTTAAGAATGCTTTCTATGGCTGGAGTTATGTGAGTGGCTTTGATTTGGTCAAAGAGGGGGAGGCTTTCACGATATAAAATTGGATTGGACATAATAATTAAGAGTTAATGTTCTAGTTTAGTTGATTGATTCTTTTTAATAAAGTTTCAATTTTATCTACTTCGTTTAAGTTAAGTAGTCTGTGAACAGACGCTTTCATATTTTTAATGTCACTACTTAGTACTTGCTGTTTAACCCTCAAGATATGAGAAGGATGCATGGAAAGTTGTTCAATACCCATACCGATAAGCAATTTAGTTAATTTGGGCTCGCCAGCCATTTCACCACAGATCGCAATCGACTTTTTATATTTATGAGCAGATTTAACTGTAAGCGCGATTAGTTTTAAAACGGCGGGATGAAGAGGGTTGTATAAATGAGAAACTGCATCGTCTGTTCGGTCAATTGCAAGCGCGTATTGAATTAAGTCATTCGTACCTATAGATAAAAAATCAAGTTCTTGAGCAAAAATATCAGCACTAATTGCTGCCGCAGGTATTTCAATCATCCCACCAATAAGAATTTTTTCATTAAATTTTATTTTTTCTTTTCTTAAGCTTGCTTTAGCCCTTTCTAGGATAAGTTTAGTTTGGCGAAGCTCGCTTATACTGCTTAACATAGGGAAAAGTATTTTAATATTACCAAAGTGAGAGGCTCTCAAAATTGCACGAAGCTGTGTCATGAAGACTTTTGGTTCAGACAAGCATAACCGGATAGCTCTTAATCCTAGCGCAGGGTTTGGACTGATTTTCTTATTGTTTAAGGCTGTTTGTTTGTCAGCACCAGAATCTAATGTACGAATAGTCACCGGTTTTTTACCCATAGCCTCAGCTACTTTTTTATAGGCTAAAAATTGCTCTTCTTCATCAGGCATATCTTTCCGGTTCATAAATAAAAACTCAGTTCTAAATAATCCAATACCTGTTGCACCTGATGCATTGACCGAAACAATATCATTTGGAACTTCAATATTGGCGAACAGATGAATTGGAGATCCATCTTTTGTAATTGATTTTTTTGTTTTAATACGTTGCAACTTCTCTTGTTCATTCCCCCACAAGTCTTGAAGTTGTTTGTAGTATTTTTGAATGTCTAAACTTGGATTAACAATGACAATACCTTGTGTTCCATCAACAATGATTAAGTCGTTATCTCTTATGAGGGCCCTAGCATTTTGAAGGGCTACAATTGAAGGGATATTTAAGCTTCTAGATAAAATAGCAGTATGTGAAGTCACCCCCCCGCCATCTGTAATAAAAGCTGCATATTTATGATTCTTGAAGTGGAGTGCATCTGCCGGTGAAATGTCGTGGGCCACTAAGATGGTTAATTTTTCTTGATTTTTAACAGCAATTTGATTTGAATGACCCAAAAGTATTTTGATGACCCTTTCAACCACTTGAATAACATCTTGTTTTCTCTCGCGAAGATACTGATCTTCAATTTGGTCGAATTGATTGACGACACTATCCATTTGTTTCTTAATTGCCCACTCTGCATTACAACGCTCATTTTCAATGATTGCTCTGGGCATAGAGGATAATGATTTGTCACTTAAGATCATGATGTGAGTATCAATAAATGCACCTAATTCACCAGGGGAATTAGAAGGTAGTTGAGATTTTATTTTATTTAGTTCAACTTTGACTGATGCAATAGCCTCATCAAATCTTTTTACTTCATTAGAAACATTTTTAATATCAATATCATATTGAACTACTTCAAGGAGAGCATTAGAAATGAGATGTGCTTTACCTATAGCTATGCCATTCGATACACCAATACCGTGAATGCTAAAGGAGGTCATTTGCGCTACTCTCCCTCTCCAAAATAGTCATTGATAAGTGCTGAAATAGAATCTAAAGCTTCTTTTTCATCTACACCTTCAGTACTAATTTTGATATCAGCACCTTGGCTTGCAGCTAGCATCATGATGCCCATAATACTTTTTGCGTTCACTTTTTTATCATTTTTTTCAATCCAAATATCGGATTCAAACTGATTGGCAACTTGAGTTAGTTTTGCAGAGGCCCTTGCATGCAAGCCTAACTTATTAATAATTTTGATGCTAAGTACTAACATGATTGATTCGACTGGATATGAATAATGCCATCTATAGCACCTTGAATCGCTTTAGCAATCAGTGCGTCAAAAGATTCATGGCGGTAATTAATACTTCGAATAAGCATAGATAAATTAATGCCTGCGATGGCATCTACTTTGCCAGGTTGGATTATTTTGGTAATGATATTGCAGGGGGTGGCTCCAAAAATATCTGTTAGGATCAATACGCCTTGGCCCTGGTCTAAACCTTTAATTTTTTCTGAAATATCAGAAAACATTTTTTCATGTGCACAATCATTTTCTATCATGAGAGACTCTAGAAAGGCAGGCTTATCTCCTAAAATGTGGGTAGCACATTCAATGAGAGATTTACCAAGTTCGCCATGTGTAATAAGAAGAATGCCAATCATAAGTGTCTCAGTGGTTAATATCTCTGTGTCGAATGATTACTTGAGATTTTGGGTTAGAGAAATGAGTGAATAATTTATTTGCAATATAGACAGAACGATGTTTACCACCAGTGCAACCAATAGCAATATGTAAGGAATGTCTTTGATCATTTTTGAAGGCAGTTAACCATTCGCTTACAAAGTGATTGATATCTTGATACATTTTATCAACCTCTTTATAGTTTTGAAAAAAATCTGCTACAGGCTTGTCTATACCGGTTAAATCTTTTAGATCTGATTCGTAATGAGGATTAGGCAAGCAGCGAACATCGAATATAAAGTCCGCATCAAGTGGAATGCCAAATTTATAACCAAAAGAGCTAAATTGCAAAGCGAGATGGTCTTCTTTCAGTTGAATTAATTCATTGAGTGTTTTTTTTAACGCATTCACTGACATATTGCTTGTATCGATTTTGTATCCAATCTCAGCTAGAGGGGCAAGCATTACTCGCTCTTTTTCAATAGTATCAGCGAGAGATAACTTTTCGTTAGCTAATGGGTGTCTTCGTCGAGTTTCCCCAAATCGTCTTACGATAGATTCAGTCGAAGATTCAAGATAAATAAGCCTTGTTTTAATAGATAAAGATTCAATTTCTTTAATGACATGAGGCAGTTTTTCAATATTGATACTCCTAATATCAACACTAATTGCAACTTTGTCTTGATGCTCATGATTAAGATGCTGGGAAATGTTGGATAAAAGTGTGACAGGTAAATTATCAATACAGTAAAAATCGTTATCTTCTAGAGCATTCAGCGCAATACTTTTACCTGAACCTGATAACCCTGAAATAATGATAACTTCCATAATTAGTGATCCAAACTTAATTGAAGATTCATCTTTTTAGACAGGTCTTTTATTGCACTGGATCCTTTGCTTAATAAAGCGTAGTTTTTAACAGCTGTTTCAATGAGAAGACTGACATGCCTTGTTTGATTTACAGGTAATTCAATTTTAGGTATCGCAATATCAAACAAGTTAAAAGAACCTATATGCATTTCAAGCCTTGAATAAGGCATTTCATTTTGACACGGCTTTAATTCGATTACTAGAGAAAGCTTATTTCTTAAAGATATGCTTTTGGAACCAAATAGTTTTTTAATATCAAGAACTCCTAAACCACGTACTTCAATTAGATTTCTTATAATGGATGGTGCTTCTCCTATGATATTAGTTTTATCTTTTTTATAAAATACAACGCTATCATCTGAAATAAGCGCATGACCTTTGTGAATTAAATCAAGCGCAATTTCACTTTTCCCTATACCGGACTTGCCAATGATTAAAACACCCTTACCCTCAAGCCTAACAAAGACACCATGAATATGTGTAGTTGTTTTAGATGTTTTGGGTTTGAATAAGTGTAAGTTTAAAAAATTTGTTAGATACATTATTCGATTGGTTGATGTTTTAATCCACCTTCAATTCGATGATGGTCTTTATGCACTTCTTTATATTTAATTACCTGACGGTCTAATTTGCCAGAGAGTAAATCAATGGCGCTATACATGCTTGCCCCTCTGCATTCAGCATGAATATCATTTTTTGGAAGATGAATGGTAGCTTCTGCTATATGTTCCAATTTATTTACTGTGAGAGTGACTTTTGCATCAATCACGTGATCAAAATGATGAAAAATTTTAGCTAATTTAGTTTGAATATATTCCTTTAATGACGGAGTAATTTCTAAATGGTGGCCAGTTAAATGAATATTCATAGCGTTTCCTTAAGGTTAAGTTTAAAGAGTCTTTCTAAGATTAGTTGGAGCTATATTTAATATTTCTCTATATTTAGCGACGGTTCTTCGAGCAATGTTCACGCCTTGGTTTTTTAATAATAAAACAATTTCGTTATCTGAAAGAGGTTTTTTTGGGTTTTCTTGTTTAATCACTTCTTTAATTTTAGCCCTAATTGCACTAGATGCAAGATCGTTCCCTGAGCCGCCATCAATCGAACCACCAAAGAAAAATTTCAGCTCATAAATTCCACGAGGCGTATTAATATATTTGTTTGAGGTGACTCTAGAAATAGTAGATTCATGCAGACCAACTTCTTCAGCAATCTCCCTTAAAATAAGGGGCTTCATCATAGATTCGCCATGATCTAAAAAGTCTTTTTGATGTCTAACGATTGCTTCTGATACATTCAGGATGGTGATAAAACGCTGTTGTATGTTCTTTACAATCCATTTGGCTTCTTGAATCTGGCTAGATAAATGATGAGAAAAGTCAGTTTGTGAGTTTTTTATTAAGTCATGATAAATATGATTTAAGCGCAGTTTTGGAATCGCCTGCTCATTAAGAGAAACCTGCCATTTATTCTTTATTTTTTTTACGTTAACTTCATGTTGAATAAAGTGGTGGCTTTCAATAGTAGAAAATATATTACCAGGTTTAGGATTTAGACTTTTAATGACTCTTTGAACTTCTCTTAAGGCTTCATCTTCGCAATTAAGTATTTTTTTAAGCCTAGTGAAATCACGTGTGGCTAATAAATTTAGATGATTTTTAACGACTTTGTTACAAAGTGCTTGGATAGCGTTTTCTTCTTTGTTTTCGAGTTGAAGTATTAAGCATTCGATAAGGTTTCTGGCGCCAATTCCAGGAGGAGCCTGTTTTTGAAGTAATTTTAATAAAGATTCAATTTCTTCAATTGTGACTTCATATTCTTCAGGAATGCTCCCAAGAAAATACTCTAGTGGCTCGTCTAGATAACCATCCTCATTAATTGAATCGATGAGAAGGGAAATGATTACTTGATCCTTCTCGCTGATTGGAATGAGATGAAAAATGTCTCCAAGATATTGTTTTAAAGTTTGCGATGTAGGTTCTTGGTATTCTGTTGAATCAATATAATTATCTTTCGTATATTCGTCATCCCAATTAATTTCGTGTTCATAAATAGGTTCTTGAATTTCTTGATCATTTGAAATTTCAAATGAATTTTCTTCCAGGGAGACTGGGACAGCGTCCTTATTTTCTTCTTCATCCTCTTCTAACATTTCTATCAAAGGATTTTGTTGAATTAAAATTTCAAGCTCTTGGTTAAGTTCCACTGAGGACATTTGCAAAAGCTTAATAGATTGCTGCAGCTGAGGTGTAAGCGATAAATGTTGAGACGCTTTAAATTGAAGATTTTGTTTCATCGCTTAAAAAGCGCTAATATAAGTAGTTACAGATAAAAGTCTTTACCTAAGTAAACGTCTTTAACATTTTGATCGTTAGCAAGAGTCTTAGGTAAGCCAGATGCAAGAATTTTGCCTTGATTAACAATGTATGCACGATCACAAATGCCTAAGGTTTCACGAACATTGTGGTCTGTTATAAGAATGCCAATTTTTTGGCTGGCAAGATATTTAATAATTTTTTGAATATCAATCACTGCAATGGGGTCAATTCCCGCAAAAGGTTCGTCTAGTAAAATAAAAGTAGGATCAGAAGCAAGACATCTAGCGATTTCAACACGACGTCGCTCGCCACCAGAAAGACTAATTGCAGCATTATTTCTAATATGGCTTATTCCTAGCTCCTGAAGAAGACTCTCAAGCCTTGCGTTCATTTTTTCACGGGTTAACTCTTGCAATTCTAAAATAGATAAAATATTTTCAGCTACTGTCATTTTTCTAAAAATAGAAGGTTCCTGAGGAAGGTATGAAAGACCTAATTTAGCGCGACTATGGATGGGCATTTTTGAAAGATTTGCACCATCAAGGGAGATACGACCGCGATCACTTTGAATTAGACCTACAATCATATAAAAACTTGTTGTTTTGCCTGCACCGTTTGGGCCAAGCAATCCAACAATTTCGCCACTTTTAATGGTTAAGGATACGTCCTGAACAACGGCTCTCTTTTTAAAAGTTTTTTTAAGATTTTCAATAACTAATTCACTCATAGCAATTCACTATTCCTGTGGTTTTTTCTTGGGTTGAATAATTGCACGCGTTCTGCCGCCGGGTACAGTTTCGCCTGCTTTATTTTTAGTATTCCCTGACATGGCTTTTGCAAATTCTGCATTTGCGTCATACATGATGTAGTCACCATATACGACATCTTCACCCTTTTTAACCCATGCTTTACTGTATAAATGAACTTTATCCATACGCCCATCATATTCAATTCTTTGAGCGCTTCCTTCAATATATTCGTTTTTGCCTTCTCTTTTTTGCTTAAAACTTGTGGGGTTGCCAGTACTCGTACTATGTTGAAAACCCTGATTATCTTCTCGAATCGTAAGTTCATCAGCTTTAATAAGAAGAGTGCCTTGCGTCAAAATGACGTTACCAGTGTAAACACTTGTACTTTTTGAATCGTCTGATGTCATAGTGTCAGATTCAAGCTCAATAGGTTTGTCTCTGTCCGCTTTTTCTGCAAAAACATAAGAGGGATTGAAGCTTATGAGACATAAACATGCAAAGATAAATTGTACTAACGATGCTTTGAAAAAAGATAGGCGCATTATTTTTTTAGGTTCTTATTTTGAATAATAGGATGGGCGGTTATATTTGTTTTTTTGGCAGGCTTTTCATAATGCACACGCACTTTTTGTAACAATGTCATTATTCCATTTTTTTTATCATATCTCATACCAATGGCATTAACGACTGTTTTTGGCTCTTGGGTAATGCGAACAGGTTTTTTTGTAAAAGCTTGGTCTTTATTAGGCAATATAGTAATTTGATCTGTAAAAAGCTCCATTTTTGGTTTTATTTCAGTTTCAAAGCGAGCAATTTTTACATTATCAATAATTTGTACTTCTTCACCATCAGTTGAAATGAGACCAACCCCACCTTCAATCTGCGAGCTAGGTATATTATTTTTATATCTCATAAAAATAGGTTTTTTAAGTCGCGTAGTGTCATCTTGAGCAAAATGCGTCATCTCATTTGCAGATAAAATAAAACGGATAGAGCCATTTGATTCAGTTTGTATTGTTTTAAAGTTTGTTAAAAAATAATCAGGACTATTGCTTAACTTATTTCCCTTTTTTTCATTTTCGTTTTCAACAGACACTTGAACCCAGTAAGAAATAAACGCTAAGATTGCAGCAAAGAAAATGGGGAATAAAACAGAGAACCGATTAATCATTTAAAGTAAGGCGCAATCATTGCATCATAAGTGCCTTGAGCTTTCATAATAAAATCACATGCCTCCCGCACAGCGCCATAACCAGCTATTTTTTCTGTTACGAAATGTGCAATTTTTTTCACTTCATCATGTCCAGCCGGAACAGAGATTGATAGGCCTGATTGCAACATAGGCGGTACATCTACAATATCGTCCCCCATAAATGCACATTCCTCTGGTTTAAATCCTGTTTTTTTAAGTAGGTCATGAAACGCTTCCTTTTTATCTGAGATGCCTTGATAAAAATAGTCTACTTCTAAATTTTCTGCACGAATAAGAACGCTATTAGAATTGCGGCCAGTAATGATTGCAAGTTTAACCCCACTTTTCTTGAGTAAGCGCATACCCAAACCATCTTGAGTATTAAACATTTTGTATTCTTGACCATCATCTCCGATAAAAAGAGAGCCATCGGTCATAACGCCATCAACATCAAAAATCACAAGTTTAATTTTTTGCGCTCGCGCTTTAAGATTGGAGTCCATTAAATGACTTTCGCTTTAAAAAGATCGTGCATATTAAAAGCACCAATCAATTTATTTGCTCGATTTACGACGAGAACCCCATTAATTTTATTGAGCTCCATCAGGTTAATCGCATCAATAATGATTTGATCATCAAATATTGTTTTAGGAGTTTTATTCATAATGTCTTTAATAGGCTGTTTTTCGTAATCCATTTTTTTCGAGAGCTGACGTCTTAAGTCGCCATCAGTAAACATGCCAATAGGCTCAGATTGATTGTTAACGATTGCCGTAAAACCTAAACCTTTGAGAGATATTTCAAGTACCGCATCAGCAAGTAATGCATTTTCTTGAATCGAAGGAACTTTATCGCTTTTTCGCATAATGTCTCGCACTCGAATCACTTGCTTTTTACCTAAACTGCCGCCAGGATGTGAACGAGCAAAATCTTCAGCAGAAAATGCTCTTTGATCAAGCACACAAATGGCTAATGCATCTCCTAAAGCAAGAGATGCAGTTGAGCTTGCTGTTGGGGAAAGACCAAAGGGGCAAGCCTCTTGAGATACTTGAGCACTTAAATGAATTTCAGATTCTTTGGCGAGCTCAGAGTCACTGTTGCCAGTGATTGAAATAATTTTTGCACCAATTCTTTTAATGACGGGAAGGATAGATAAAAGCTCATCACTTTTACCTGAATTTGATAAGAAAATAACTACATCGTTAGGCGTGATCATACCTAGATCGCCATGACTTGCTTCCGCCGGATGCATGAAGAAGCTTGGTGTACCCGTACTTGCAAAAGTAGAGGCTAATTTTCTTCCGATATGTCCTGATTTTCCCATGCCACTCACCACAACTCTACCGTCGCAATGTAAAATGAGTTGAACAGCGTTTACAAAATGATCATCCAGCCTATTTGCTAGAGATGAGATTTCTTGTGCTTCAATTTCAAGCACTTGACGAGCGCGTGCAAGAGTGTTTTTTGGTGATGTCTTAGTCATACCTATATTGTAGAGGGTAATAGATGCTCGTGTAAAAGGGTTTATATGTGTCTTAAGCCTAAAAATTGTTGATTAATCTTGGATAAATGAATGTTTGACTCTCTACCCTTAGTTCTTATCTTGCTGGTGAGCTCAGTTCTCTTAGTTGGGCTATTTCGATATTTGAAATTGCCGGCAATGATTGCTTATTTTGTTGTCGGTTTGATACTTGGCCCTCATCTCGTTGGCGTGCTTCCTGATTCAGAGTCTAGTCGACATTTTGCAGAGTTTGGCATTGTATTTTTGATGTTCAGTATCGGGCTCGAATTCAGCTTGCCTAAACTATACTCCATGAGAAATATCCTTTTTGGCTTAGGTGGAGCTCAAGTACTTATTACTTTATTTGCTTCTATCAGTGTTGCATGGTGGTTAGGACTTCACTTAAATTCAGCATTTGTCATTGGCAGTGCTTTTACTATGTCATCAACAGCCATTGTTTCAAAAATCTTAATGGAACGCGTTGACTTAAATTCAAGGCATGGTCGATTAGCGATTGGTATTTTGCTTTTTCAAGATATCGCTGTCATTCCTATTCTCATTCTAATTCCAGCACTTGGCGCATCATCAAGTGATATTGGCACCATATTTCTAATGGCACTTTTAAAAGCGATCTTTTTATTCGCCATGCTTTTTAAATTTGGCAGGCCTTTAATGAATTCTTGGTTTGCTGTGGTAGCTAACCAAAGGTCGCGAGAACTTTTTATTATGAATGTGTTGATGATTACGCTTCTATTTTCATTTGCAACCAAAATGGCTGGACTATCTTATGGTATCGGGGCATTTATGGCAGGTATGCTCATCTCTGAGACACGCTATCGCTACCAGGTTGAATCAGATATTGCAGCGTTTAGAGATATTTTATTGGGATTATTCTTTATTAGTGTAGGGATGTTACTTAATCTTCATCAGATTGCATCAAATATCGGTTTTGTCATTTTAATTACTTTTGGGTTTATTTTATTTAAAGCCTTTGTAATCGCATTGCTTACTCGATTATTTAATTATGAAATTGGTGTAGGTATAAGAACAGGCCTTATTTTGGCGCAAGCAGGAGAATTTAGCTTTGTGATTCTAGCGCTCGCTCGAGAAGAGCATGTCATTGGTGCTCATGCGTTCCAAATTATTCTAGCTGCTTCATTATTCTCAATGATGTTAGCCCCATTTATTATTCAGTATAACGGCCGTATAGCTCGTTATTTATCGAAAAGCTACAACCGAAATAGTGCAGATACAGTTGAAGCGATTCAATCGGTAGGCCGAACTTTGAAAGATCATGTAATTGTATGTGGCTATGGTAGAAGCGGCCAATATCTCGGACGTTTTTTAAAGGAAGAAAATATTTCTTTTATTGCGATTGATATCGATCCTAGTCGTGTGAATGATGCATCAGCTGGAGGTGAGCATGTGATGTATGGCGATGCAAGCCGAAGAGTTGTTTTAGAAGCTGCAGGAATTAAAACGGCAAAGGCCCTCGTCGTTAGCTATAGAGATTTTAGAGCTTCTATGAAGCTGCTTCATGTTATTCAAGATGCCTATAAAAATATACCTGTGATTGTGAGAACGCTTGATGATACTCATATGGATGAAATTAGAAACGCAGGAGCAAGCGAAGTCGTTCCAGAAATTTTAGAAGGCAGTTTAATGTTAGCGTCTCATGCGCTTGTTGTATTAGGAGTGCCATTAAACCGAGTTGTAAAGCGTATACGTTTATTTAGAGAAGAGCGTTATAAAATGTTTAGAGGTTATTTTGGTGGAATGTCAGATGCCGAAGCTGAAGTTACTGATCCACAATTGAGACTTCATGCAATTGAAATTAATGAAAAATCACATGTCTTTTCATGGCAGCTTATTCAGATTCCATTTGCAATGTTTAATATCGAACTTAAGTATTTAAGACGCCCTAATATGTTGGAAGATATTGAGCCAAGAGACGATATTGTTTTGTCCTCTGGAGATGTGCTCGTTATATTAGGCAACGCAGACAAACTTAATGCATTAGAAAAATACATACTGACTGGCAAATAAAGCATGACAAAAAAAGTTGTTGTGATTGGCGGCGGTATTGTGGGGTGTATAACATCATTTTTTCTTATTGAAAAAGGTTTCGACGTCAGCCTGGTTGATCAAAGCGCTATTGGTCAAGAAGCCTCATGGGCAGGGGCTGGTATTCTTTCACCATTATTACCTTGGCATTATCAAGATAGTGTTAATCAACTATGTTTTGGA
>BJGS01000003.1 GCA_014190615.1 Methylophilaceae bacterium | reverse complement strand
AACGGGAGAACTTTCCATGGTAATTTTGATAGGCTCTGTGGGGCCTTCCTGATTGCGATTTTTTAGAACAAACGGAGCTGATATAAGAAGAATAAATAAAATAACACTCGCGCCTAAAAGCCTCTTCTTGGCTTGACTAATCAGCTTATCTTCTTGGGGTTGTGTTGAATTGTCTTCGCTCATAACTTAGGAATAAGTTTCATAATATCGGCAACTGTAAAAAAAGAACCGAATACGATTATTCTATCATTGCTAGCCACTTCTTTGGATGCAAATTGATAAGCTTCAGTAATGTTTTTACATGATTTCACAAGAGAAACTGGGCTGATATTTTTGATAGCCCCAGAAATAGTGTCGAGGTCTGCCGCCCTTTCGTGCTCAATTTGAGCAATATACCAATAATCAATATCATGAATGAGCGCTTTAATCACACCTGAAATATCTTTATCTTTAAGAATTGAAAATACTGCAACGGTTTTTCCTTGTATGGCGTGGGCTTTTAAATTATCACTTAGAGATAAAGCCGCTTGGGGATTGTGAGCAACGTCAAAAACTAAGGAAGGATTGGTTTGTACTTCCTCAAAACGTCCAGGTAATAAAGTTGATGTAATTCCTTTTTGAATTGCACTTTCATTTAAAGGTAATTTATCATCAAGTATTTTTATAGCCATTAAAGCACTTGTTGCATTGTTTAGCTGAAACGTTCCTTGTAATTTAGGAAGAGGTAGATTCATCACAAAGGATGATTCAATTAAAAAATCAAACGAATCATGATGTAGTTCATAACCAAAATGCTGGCCTATTAATTTTAATGGTGCCTGAATAGATTCACAATATTCAATTAATGACTGAGGTGGATTTAAGTCACCACAAATAGCCGGTTTATGAGACCGATAAATGCCTGCTTTCTCAAATCCAATGGCTTCACGTGTATGGCCAAGATAATCCATATGATCAAGATCGACAGTCGTTACAATGGCACAGTCCGAATCAAAAACATTTACCGCATCCAATCTGCCGCCTAAACCTACTTCAAGAATAATAATATCAATGCTTGTTTCTGAAAAAATCATCATGGCCGCGAGTGTGCCGTATTCAAAATAAGTAAGTGACACCCCTTCTCTTGCAGATTCAATTTTTTCAAAAGCTTCGCAAATAAGTTCGTCGGAAACTTCAATACCTTGGATTTTAATACGCTCATTAAACGCTAGGAAATGGGGTGAGGTATAGCATCCAACTTTATACCCAGCTGTTTTATAGATGGATTCAAGAATAGCGCATGTTGAACCTTTGCCATTGGTGCCACCTACAGTAATCACTGGAGCAGAAATTTTTATATCCAGGCGATCAATCACAACCCTGATGCGATCCAAAGTTAGATCAATCGAAGAAGGATGAATCGATTCGATATACCCTAGCCAATCTTTAAGAGTCATAGGGTGTTTAAATAAAGGCTTAGAGGACGTTAAATTAATTTTTAGATAATTTAGATATTAAATTGACAAGTTTCTTTTTCATATCGCGTCGATCTACAATCATATCGATCGCGCCATGCGTTAAAAGAAATTCAGACCGCTGAAAACCTTCAGGTAATTTTTCACGAACGGTTTGTTCGATGACACGCGGACCTGCAAAACCGATCAACGCTCTAGGTTCAGCAATAATAATATCACCTAGCATTGCAAAACTTGCAGAAACACCGCCCATGGTAGGATCGGTAAGAATTGAAAAGAAAGGTAATTTTGCTTCACTTAATTTTGTTAATGCTGCACTGGTTTTTGCCATTTGCATCAGAGACAAAAGCCCTTCTTGCATCCGTGCCCCGCCGCTAGCAGAAATACAAATAAATGTAGCCTTAGCTTTTATTGCGGCTTGAATACCTCGTACAAATTTTTCACCGACGACAGAACCCATTGAACCACCCATAAATTTAAATTCAAAAGCGGCTACGACAACAGGCTTGTTTTCCATAAATCCTTGCATGACAACGATCGCATCTTTTTCATTCAGATCTTTCTGTGATGATTTAATGCGATCTGCATAACTTTGCGTATCGTTAAACTTAAGAGTATCTAAAGGTTGAATTTGTGCGCCTATTTCTTTTCTTTTTTCTTTCTCTAATAAGGTATCTATTCGTATGCGTGCAGAAATACGGTTATGGAAAGAACATTTTGGGCATACTTCCATGCTTTGCTCAAGATCTGTTCGATAAAGTACCGCTTGGCATGAAGAACATTTACACCATAAACCTTCGGGGATATTTTTTTTAGAAACACTTCCAACAATATGTTTTATTTTTGGAGGTATGACATTTTTTAACCAGCTCATAGATAGACTCGAATCATTAATTTACTGCTTCTCTTAATTCTTTCATTAACTTCGAAATATTTTGAATTAAATTATCTTTATTTGAATTCTCAATTTCCTGCACCATGCGACTTCCCACGACAACGGCATCAGAAATCTTAGCAACTTCTTTTGCTGTTGCCGCATCTCTCACCCCAAAACCAACGCCAATAGGAAGATCCGTTAATTCCCGAATTATGCCTACTTTGGACTTTACCTGCTCAATATCAATATTGGCCGCACCTGTGACGCCCTTCAATGAGACGTAATATAAAAATCCAGAGGCTTGCTCGATAATTAATTTTACTCTGTCCAATTCTGAGGTTGGCGATAATAAAAAAATACTATCGATATTTTTTTCTTTAAGAAGTTTTGTAAATTGCATACATTCTTCAGGTGGGTAATCTACCGTAATAATGCCATCCACATCAGCAGCTTTAGCTCTTTCCACAAAAGCCTCAGCGCCAATCGCTTCAATAGGATTAGCGTAACCCATTAAAATAATAGGCGTTTGAGTGTTTTTTTCTCTAAAAGCTTTAACCATCTTAAATACATGAGATAAGCCCACATGATGCGCTAAAGCTCTTTCACTTGCTCTTTGAATCGTAGGGCCATCTGCCATGGGATCTGAAAAAGGAATGCCTAACTCAATCATGTCAGCGCCGGAATCTACTAAGGCATGCATCATAGATACCGTTAGATCAGGATGAGGATCACCTGCAGTTATATAAGGAATTAGAGCTTTTCTATGTGTTTCTTTAAGCGCTTTAAATGTATTTGCAATTCTCGACATATAAACTTTATAGACTGATATTTGAAATTTTAGCCACAGTGTTAATGTCCTTATCACCTCGGCCAGATAAATTAACAAGAATCACTTGATCGGGCTTCATGGTCTTCGCAAGCTTTTCTGCATGCGCTAGCGCATGGCTAGTTTCAAGCGCTGGAATAATACCTTCGGTAAGACATAAACTATGAAACGCATTTAAAGCTTCTGTGTCTGTTACAGCCACATATTCAGCGCGCTTAATATCTTTCAACCAAGCATGTTCTGGGCCCACACCAGGATAATCAAGGCCTGCTGAAATTGAATGTGTTTCAATAATTTGACCTTCTGCATTTTGCATTAAATAAGTTCGGTTGCCATGCAAAACGCCGATCGGGCTATTAGCTGTTAAAGGTGCTGCATGCTTGCCTGTTTCGATGCCATGCCCTGCAGCTTCAACACCAATTAATCTAACATCAGGTAAGTCAATGTAAGGATAAAAAATACCCATCGCATTAGAGCCGCCGCCTACACAAGCAACAACAACATCAGGCTGCCTGCCTAACATTTCTTTCATTTGTGATTTACATTCCACACCAACAACTGAATTAAAATCTCGCACCATCATGGGGTAAGGGTGAGGCCCTGCTACGGTACCAATAATATAAAATGTGGTTGAGATATTAGTGACCCAATCGCGCATCGCCTCATTAAGCGCATCTTTTAAAGTTTTAGATCCGCTCTCTACGGGCACAACTGTTGCGCCAAGAAGTTTCATACGATATACATTAGGCGCTTGTCTTTTCACATCTTCTGCCCCCATATAAACGACACATTCAAGACCCAAGCGAGCAGAAATGGTTGCTGTGGCAACGCCGTGTTGTCCTGCACCTGTTTCAGCAATAATGCGGGGCTTCCCCATGCGCTTTGCTAGCAAGGCTTGGCCTACCGTATTGTTAACTTTATGTGCCCCAGTATGATTTAAATCTTCGCGCTTTAAATAAATCTGAGCGCCACCGACTCGATCAGACCATCTTTTAGCATGATAAATGGGGCTTGGACGCCCTACAAAATGCTTGAGGTCATAGTGAAGCTCTTTAAGAAAATCAGGATCGTGACGATATTTTTCATACGTCATCCTTAACTCATCAAGAGCCTCAATTAAGGTTTCTGCGACAAACACCCCTCCAAATTGACCAAAATGGCCTTTTTCATCTGGCATATCATACGGCTTCATCTTGAGTTTCCTTTATAAATGCTTGAATTTTAAGAGAATTTTTAATACCTTTCGATTCTTCAACACCACCACTCACATCTACCGCGTAAGGCTTCACTTGGCTTATGGCTTCTTTCACATTATCTGCAGTAAGACCACCTGCTAGTACAATTGGCTTGGAGAGTGAATTCGGAATTAAATTCCAATCAAATGTTTGACCTGTCCCGCCTTTGAGATACTCATGTGATGCGTCGAGCAGTAAAGCTTCAGCATCATAAAAATCTTTCTCATATTGTAACAAATTCACTGACGATGAAACGCCCAATGCTTTGATGTAAGGAAATTCAAACTGCCTGCAAAATTGAGGGGTTTCCTCTCCATGAAACTGAATAAGATCAATGAGTCCTGATTGAATCGCCTTTTGAATATCAGCAGGCTCAGCATTTACAAACAAGGCTACTTTGGTCACAAATGGGGGTAATGCTTTAGCGATAGCCTTAAAAGCATCTAATGCAATATAACGAGGACTTTCTTTATAAAAAACAAAGCCAAGCGCATCACAGCCTGCTTCTATAGAGGCTTGTGCATCTTCTAAACGCGTAATGCCACAAATTTTAGTGCGTGTTCTCAATATGAAATCAATTCAAAAAGAAAGATATTCATTATAAGGATTAACGATCTAGCCTTGAATGATTATTGTCAAAAATATTGACGGTTCGGCGCATCAATGGAAAAACATAACGGGCATCATAATCAACGCCGGATAGATAAAGTCCGTCGGGTAAGAATGTGGGTGGTGATTTTGTTCTGTCTTTTGATAAGAGCAATTCATTAATATAGTCGCTCAGGTAATTACCTTTGCCAATATAGAGAATAGCGCCCATCATATTTCTAATTTGATGATGCAAGAATCCGTTCGCTGAAAATTTAAAAAGATAAAAAGGATGGTAATTTTCAATTGACGTATGCGTGATTGTTCTTATTGGGCTCTTGGCTTGGCATTCTGAAGATCTAAACGCACTAAAATCATGCTCACCATGAAAGTGGTGAATCGCCTCTTTCATTTTATTAAAATCAAGAGCATCGTGAATCCATCCGGCTTTATTTGCCCATAACGCAGACGGCATAGAAGCGTTATATACCAAATATTCATAATGACGCTGTGTGGCAGAATACCGCGCATGGAATGTATCATCCACTGCTTGAGCCCATAAAACTCGAATAGAAGGTGGAAGAAAAGTATTAACACCTCTTACCCAAGCGGTGATGGGCCTTTCAATGTTGGTATCAAAATGAATGATTTGGATAAGCGCATGAACACCAGTGTCTGTGCGGCCTGAAGCGTAAGTGTCTAATTTTTCTAGCGCAATACTTTCAAGAGCTTTCTCAATATCGCCTTGAATAGATTCAACATCATTCTGCTTTTGCCATCCAGAAAAGTCAGAGCCATCATATTCAATACACAATGCAATTCTCATATGCTTTATCTATAAAAAATTAAAAAAAATGTAATGGATAACATAACAAAAATCAGCAGCTGAGATCCACCATTTACTCTTTCTTGCTTAATTTTAAAAAAGGCATGCTTCACAGCATCTTTGTTATACGAATATAAAAGTAATGAAGACAACTCCTTAAAACTAAAACGTAATTTACGTTTAGATTTAAAGACTTTGACATATTCCATCGTCAAATAAAGACGCACAGCAAAACGCTTTGCATCAATCCCTAATGGTCTTAGTGGTTTCATGATTAGATAAAAAGTCTCAATCAATGTTTCATAACTCATAAGTGAGATCATCATCGTAATAATAGCTACAGAATTTAGAAGCCGAACGATTTGAGTTAAACCTAGCGACAGTCCCTCATAAGAGGGTGAAAGATAAGGCCAAACGACTATATATTCACCAGGCGTATTAAAGACATAAAGTAAAAAAGTGATAATGAGAAAAAATTTGAGCTTGAATATAAGTTTAGGAATTGAAAACTTTGTATAAAACGAAAAAATTATAATAAGGAAAGATAAAAGAATATTGAAATTAAAATTATATTTATTGATAAGCAATAAAGTACAAAAGATACATACAAGTTTAACTAATGCATGCACGATATTTTAATCGTTAAATAGTCTAGTCAAGGTAAATTTAATTCTGGTCTTTATTAGATAAATTAATTTCAATACCTGACAAATCGATATCTTCTAAAGAATCCTTTTTTTTAGGTGTTGATGATTCAGTATTGGTTGTAATCTTAGGATGTTTTAAAAGATTGATATCGATACTTTCAATAGATGGTTTCATATCTTCTTGTTTCTTAGTCTTAGCAACAGGCTCAATATTAATAGATTGAATAAGTTCTTTTTTTTCATTTTGTTTTTTGGATTTAATAACAAACAACATAATTAAGATAGCGAAAAGAACGCCCAAGTAAATAAATAGCTCATTAAATGAAGATGAGCTTGTGGGCTCTTTGTCAGAAGCTAGTTGCGCATTTGTTTTTTCGTCATTCGGGCCATCATAAATAGAAGATTTAAATGAAGTATCAGCTGGAGCAGGCGAATCATTTTTATTTATATCAGACTCATTAGGTTTATTTATGAGTGAATTTAAATCAGGTTTAGATTCAATAACAGGTGGCTTATTAGCTACATCTTTTGTTTGATTTACTTGTTTGGATTTTTCTTGCAGTTCAAACAGGGCCTGATTTGAAAGGGCTAGTATTTTCTTTGCATCAACAAGCTCTTTCTCTAATAGCAGAATTTTTTGCTGAGCATCCTCAATATTTTTTTCTAATGCGGTCTTATCATCATTAATCTGATTGATTTCCTTCTGAGCTACTTCTTTGCTATTTTTATCAATGGTTAAAGTATCGCCTGTTAGTTTAATTCTTGGCAAAGGGGCAGCAGGTTGATTTTGAACAATTGTGACAGGTACTGGTGGCGTTTCAGATTTTGGAGTGCTTACCTTAGCGCCATCCGCAACAGATTCCGCAGTTTTTACGCTAAATTTATTCCACTGTGCCATCTGAATTTTAATTTCAGCCATTGCTTTAGCATGGCTTAGATTTATAAAATCGTCTTTAGTTGGCAAGATGATCTTTTGTCCAACTTCTAAGCCGTTAATATTCTTAGCGGTAAAAGCAAGTTCATTGAGATTAAAAATACCTACAACCATTTGCTCGGTTGTGATATCTGCAATTTTGTTTTCACGTGCAATTTTATATATTGTATCTGCCGGCTTAATTGTAATAGATTTAGAAGTTGCATCAAGAGATTTGCTTTTATCAATAAGTTTAGGATTATTCTTAATTTCTTTTTCAGACATAACCTTAGTTTTTTCGGCAATTTCTCTTATTTCTTTCTTTTCAATGATCGGCGCAGGATTTGTTTTATCTAAAGCTATAATTTTTTCTTGTTGAATAATCGGCGTTTCTGGAGGGTCAAGTAATACTGTATATTCTCGATAATTTCTTCCTTTGCTAGAATCTACTTGAATTAGCAAATCTAAAAATGGGTCTGGAACAGGTTGTGTGCTTTTTAATTTAAGAACAGTTAAGCCTTTCTCGTTCTTTTGTAACTCTACTGAAATATTATTATGGATAGCTAAACGCTCTATACCTTGAGCCTCATAATTTTCTTTTGAGGCTATAGATGTTTGAAGTTTAGAAGTATCTTCACCAGGGGTTACCATCATTTCAATTTCAGCATTAAGAGGCTGACCTTGTGATGAAGTCACTACAATTTTACCTAACTGAAGTGTAAAGCCTGTGAGAGGAAATAAAAGTAAGCAAAGCAAAAATAATTTTTTAATATATTGATTCATAAGTTTCATTTAAGTGGATTGAATAAGTATTCTTAGAGTACGTCTAAGCGGCTCTGCTGCTCCCCATAGCAATTGATCACCTACTGTAAAAGCAGAAATATATTCAGGGCCCATGTTGAGCTTTCGAATTCTGCCTATGAGGATAGAAAGTTTTCCAGCTACTGATGCAGGACTCAACTCCTTCATTGAAATTTCACGCTCATTTGGAATTAATTTTACCCAAGCATTAGCGCTGCTGATAGTTTCATTAATTTCTTCTAAAGAAATATTTTTCTTTAATTTAATTGTGAATGCTTGGCTATGACAACGCATTGCGCCGACCCTTACACATAAACCTTCAATAACAATTGGATGGTCTGTCTTACCAAGAATCTTATTTGTTTCAGCAGATCCTTTCCATTCTTCTTTACTTTGTCCATTATTTAAATCTTTATCAATCCAAGGTATAAGGCTTCCGGCTAAAGGCACGCCGAAATTATCTACTGGGAAATCTTTCGACTTAATTGTAGACGACACGTTTCGATCGATGTCTAGAATTGAAGTCTTAGGGTCTTCGACCAGGTTTTTCGAGTGATGATAAATTGTTCCCATCTGAGAAATAAGCTCTCTCATATTTTGAGCTCCTGCTCCACTTGCTGCTTGATAGGTCATGGAAGAGATCCATTCAATAAGATCTTGTTTAAATAATCCATCGAGCGCTAAAAGCATCAGAGATACAGTGCAATTTCCACCAATCCAATTTTTATTACCTTTTTTAATGGCTTCTTGAATAAGATCGCCATTGACTGGATCTAAAACAATCACCGCATCTTTATCCATTCTTAATGAAGAGGCTGCGTCAATCCAATGCCCCTGCCATCCTGCATTTCTTAATTGTGGGTAGATATCAGAAGTATAGTCACCCCCTTGGCATGAAAGGATAATATCCATTGCCAAAAGGTCAAGCACATTGTGTGCATCTTTTAATGCGCTATGACTACCTGCAAATGCAGGCGCTGGACTTCCTGTTTGGGAAGTAGAGAAGAAGGTTGAGTTAAACTCTTTAAAATCATTTTCCTCTTGCATTCTTTGCATGAGAACCGATCCAACCATTCCTCGCCATCCGACAAAACCAACATGCATCATTAAATATCCTATTCTTTAATTAGTTAAGTGAGGCAATTACAGCTTCACCCATTTCAGTACAAGTCACCTGCTTATCGCCGGGAGAAAAAATATCTGCTGTTCGATAACCTAAGCTCAGGGCTTTCTTAACTGCGGATTCAATTTTATTTGCATGCTTATCATCGTTGAATGTGTATCTAAACATCATAGCCAAAGATAAAATTGTCGCTAATGGATTAGCAATATTCTTCCCTGCAATATCTGGCGCTGAACCATGGCTAGGTTCATACATACCCTTATTATTACTATCCAAAGACGCTGATGGCAACATGCCAATTGAACCTGTCAACATAGAAGCTTCATCAGATAAAATATCACCAAAAATATTGCCTGTAACCATCACATCAAATTGCTTTGGATTTTTAATAAGCTGCATAGCAGCGTTATCCACATACATATGTGTTAATTCAATTTTTGGATACTCTTTGGACATCTCAATCATTATTTGGCGCCATAATTCTGTTGTCTCTAAAACATTTGCTTTATCTACAGAACATAATTTCTTGGATCGCTTCATTGCAATCTGAAAAGCTACGTGAGCTATCCGTCTAATCTCAGTCTCTGAATAGCGCATGGTATTGATGCCTTCTCGCTCTCCACTTTCATTAGTTTGGATACCGCGGGGCTGGCCAAAGTAAATATCGCCTGTCAGTTCTCTCACAATCATGATATCGAGATTCGAAACAATATCGGCTTTAAGTGTGGATGCACCGACAAGCTCAGGGTACAAAATAGCGGGCCGAAGATTGGCAAATAAATTTAACTCTTTTCGGATGCGAAGTAATCCGCGTTCAGGTCTTTTTTCTCGAGGAAGTGTGTCATATTTCCAATCACCTACAGCACCCAAAAGCACTGCATCTGATTTAACTACTAAGTCGAGTGTAGAATCTGGGAGTGGATCTCCATACTTTTCATAACCAGCACCCCCTATAGGAGCTTCAACTAATTCAGCGCCTAAGTTAAGTGCTTTTAATACATTAACTGCCTGCTTAGTAATTTCAGGGCCAATACCATCACCAGGTAAGATTGCAATTTTCATCTTATATAAAAATCTTTCTTATTTAAAGTAACCATGAATTTTTTTGATAATAACTTTTTTCAAATGCTTTAATAGTTTCACTATGTTGCATCGTCAAACCAATATCATCCAAACCATTTACTAAACAATGCTTTCTGAATGCATCCACCTGAAAATTAATTTTATTATTTGAAGGCAAAATAACAGATTGATTCTCTAAATCAATAGTTAATGAGTAGCCTTCTTGTTTATTTATAGCTTTAAATAAATCATCAATAGTTTCGGCAGGTAAAACAATTGGCAATAAGCCATTTTTAAAACAATTACTAAAAAAAATATCAGCAAAACTAGGAGCTAAAATTGCTCTAAATCCATAGTCTTCTATTGCCCATGGTGCATGTTCACGGCTAGAGCCGCATCCAAAATTCTCTCGCGCAATCAAGATAGTAGCTTTCTCATACCGTGGATGATTAAGAACAAATTCAGGATTTTTTTTCCTTTGAGCCATATCCATTCCAGACTCACCATGATCGAGGTATCGCCACTCATCAAAAAGATGCGGCCCAAAACCTGTCTTTTTTATGGATTTCAAAAATTGTTTTGGAATGATTGCGTCGGTATCTACATTTGCACGATCAAGCGGTGCAACAATGCCGGTATATGAAATAAATGGCTTCATAAGTTAATTTAAAGTTCGTATATCTACAAAATGACCATAAACGCTTGCTGCCGCAGCCATAGAAGGACTAACTAAATGTGTTCTGCCTCCTTGACCTTGACGGCCTTCAAAATTTCTATTCGAGGTTGATGCGCATCGCTCTCCGGGATTTAATCTGTCAGCATTCATTGCTAAACACATAGAACACCCTGGCTCTCTCCACTCAAAACCTGCTTCAATAAAAATCTTATCTAAGCCTTCTTTCTCTGCTTGAATTTTGACAAGGCCTGATCCTGGAACCGCAAGTGCTAGTTTAATATTTTTTGCAATCTTTTTGCCTTTAAGTACATGTGCAGCCTCTCTCAAATCTTCAATACGAGAATTTGTGCATGACCCAATAAAAATTTTGTCGATATGAATCTCACATACTGGAAGATTTGGCGCAAGGCCCATATAAGCTAATGCATCTTCAATACTTTTTCTTTTTGAAAGATCATTTTCTTGCTGTGGATCAGGCGTCATACCATCAATACTCACTACCATTTCAGGTGAAGTGCCCCAGGTGACTTGCGGTAGAATTTCATTTCCGTTCAAAATGACTGTCTTATCAAATTGAGCATCTTTATCACTATGTAAAGTTTTCCAATACACTTTAGCTTTTTCAAGCTCTTCACCTTTAGGTGAAAAAGGTCTATCTTTAATGTATGAAATCGTCACATCATCAACAGCAACCATACCTGCCCGAGCGCCAGCCTCAATAGCCATATTACATAAAGTCATTCTTCCTTCCATAGACAATGAGCGGATAGATTCGCCGGTAAACTCAATGGCATGTCCGGTTCCACCTGCAGTACCAATTTTTCCTATAAGAGCTAAAGCAATATCTTTTGCGGTAATGCCTCTATTTAATGTTCCATCTACACGCACTTCGAATGTTTTGAATTTTTTTAGAATTAAGCATTGGGTTGCTAACACATGCTCAACTTCAGATGTGCCAATACCAATTGCGAGGGCACCAAATGCACCATGAGTACTTGTATGAGAATCTCCACATACAATCGTCATACCTGGAAGCGTACTTCCCTGCTCAGGGCCAATAACATGCACGATACCTTGACGATTATCATTCATAGGAAATTGTGTTAACCCAAAATGCTTACAATTTTCATCTAATTTTTCAACTTGTATTTTAGATATCGGATCAGAAATACCAAGTGATCGATCTGTCGTAGGAACATTATGATCAGGCACCGCTAAAATAGATTTACTTCTCCACACAGGCCTATGATTAATTCTTAAACCTTCAAATGCTTGTGGGCTAGTTACCTCATGAACAAGATGGCGATCAATATAGATGAGATAGGTGCCAGCATCTTCTCTAACAATGTGGCTCTCAAATAATTTCTCATAAAGTGTTTTGACTTGCATACGTCTAATTAATCTCTAAAGTTTCCAAATTGAAGTGGAAAGTCTGTAATGCTTTTTTTGACAAAAGCAATTGCATCTTGAAGGTTATCTCTTTTCGCGCCTGAAACACGAACGCTTTCCCCTTGAATAGCTGCTTGGACTTTTAAACCGCTATCTTTAAGTAATTTGACGATTTTTTTTGCAAGCTCACTGTCAATACCTGATTTCAATTTAATTAATTGTTTTACTTTATTACCAGATACCGTTTGAATGCTTTGAGGCTCTAATCTTTTAGCACTGTCCGCTTCTTTCTTTTCCATAGCGGGCAATAAAATATCTTTGATTTGTCCCAATTGAAAATCGGAGTCGCCATAAAGCGTAATTGTTAACTCTTTTTCAGAAAATTCAACCTTTGCAGTCGTACCCTTAAAATCGTATCGATTAATAATCATGCGAGACGCTACATCAATTGAATTAGTTAAGTTAGCCATATTTACTTCGGATGAAATGTCAAAAGATGGCATATTAAATCTCCTTAATTAATTAATTTAAGTTTGCTTATTCAAAGTGACAAGCGTAGTGAAGTGTTTCTGTTGTTACAATTTCAAATGATGAGTTAGCGGCTACAGAAAATTTTTCATCTTCTTTGTATTCGCTCCAATCGTTAGCACCCTGAACTTTTACGCGGCAGTGTCCTGCTAATATTTCCATTACTTCAGCTGCTTGCGTATTAAAAGTTAGCGTACTTGGAAAAATAACACCGATCGTGCTTCTTGTTCCATTTGGAAGAAGAATGGTATGACTTACACATTTACCATCAAAATAAATATTTGCTTTTTTCTTTACACTTACATTATCAAATTGAGCCATTTAAATTCACCTTATTTTTTAATTTTTGCTGCGATTCTCATTCTTAATGCATTTAATTTAATAAAACCTGCTGCATCCTTTTGATCATAGGCTCCTTGGTCATCTTCAAAAGTCGCAATTGTTGTATCAAAGAGAGAGTCGGTTACGCTGTCTCTTCCAATCACCATCACATTACCCTTGTATAGTTTTAATTTCACCCATCCATTTACATTCATTTGCGTATGATCAATGAACGTTTGAAGAGCTAATCTCTCAGGACTCCACCAATAACCGTTATAAATTAATGAAGCATATCTAGGCATTAAATCATCTTTAAGATGAGCCACTTCTCGATCGAGTGTAATAGACTCAATCGCTCGATGGGCTTTTAATAAAATTGTGCCGCCTGGCGTTTCATAACAGCCTCTCGATTTCATCCCTACGTAACGATTTTCAACAAGATCTAATCTACCTATGCCATGCTTGCCGCCTAATTGGTTCAATGCTGCTAATAATTCATGCGATTTCATTGCCTTGCCATTTAAACTGACTGGATCGCCTTTTTTGAATTGAATCTCAATAGTCTCTGATTCGTTTGTTGCTTTTTCAGGATTAACTGTCCATCGCCACATGTCTTCTTCAGGCTCTGCACCTGGATTTTCAAGGTGTCTTCCTTCGTAAGAAATATGAAGTAAGTTTGCATCCATACTGTAAGGGCTTCCACCTTTTTTATGCTTCATTTCAACTGGAATATTATTTTTCTCAGCATATTGAAGTAATTTTTCTCGGCTTAATAAATCCCACTCACGCCATGGTGCAATAATTTTGATATCAGGATTAAGTGCATACGCGCCTAATTCAAACCGTACTTGATCATTTCCCTTCCCTGTCGCGCCATGAGAAATAGCATCAGCGTTCGTTTTTTTTGCAAGCTCAATTAAACGTTTAGCAATTAGTGGTCTTGCAATTGAAGTACCAAGTAAATATTCGCCCTCATACACTGTATTTGCTCTAAACATAGGAAATACGAAATCGCTTACAAACTCTTCTCTTAAGTCTTCAATAAAAATTTCTTTAACGCCTGCTGCTTTGGCTTTCTCTCTTGCTGGCTCTAATTCATCACCTTGTCCTAGATCAGCTGTGAAAGTTACCACTTCACATTGGTAGGTTTCTTGAAGCCACTTTAAAATGACAGACGTGTCTAATCCACCAGAGTAAGCTAAAACAACTTTTTTAATATCACTCATTTTTCATTTTTCCTAATAATAGGTATTCCATCAGTGCCTTTTGAACATGAAGACGATTCTCAGCTTCATCCCAAACCACGCTTTGAGGGCCATCAATGACTTCTGCAGTTACTTCTTCACCTCGGTGTGCAGGTAAGCAATGCATAAATAAAGCATTAGATGATGCGACAGACATCATTTCTTGATCTACCTGCCAATCAGCAAAATCTTTTAGGCGCTCTTCATTTTCAGATTCGAATCCCATGCTTGTCCATACATCTGTGGTCACAATATCTGCATCATTTGCAGCATCCATAGGATCTTCAAACTCTTCGAAATGTTTATCGCCATATAGACCAGCTCGCTCAACTTCCACTTCGTAACCTTTAGGTGTTGAAACATGCACATTAAAATCTAATACTTCTGCTGCTTGAAGCCAGGTATTGCATACATTGTTTGAGTCACCAATCCAAGCGACTGTTTTTCCTTGGATCGAACCTCTATGTTCAATGTAGGTAAAAATATCTGCAAGAATTTGACATGGATGATATTCATTCGTTAATCCATTGATCACGGGCACTCTAGAGTTTTGTGCAAATCGATCAATAATGTCCTGCTCGAATGTTCGGATCATTACAAGATCGCACATGCGAGAGATCACTTGGCCTGCATCTTCTACCGGCTCACCTCTACCTAACTGAGAGTCTCTAGTATTTAAATAAATCGCTGAGCCGCCTAACTGCTGAATGCCCGCTTCAAAAGACAGTCGTGTTCTTGTGCTTGCCTTTTCAAAAATCATGACTAGAGTTCTATCAGCAAGAGGCCAGTACTGTTTGTATTCTTTAAATTGCTTTTTAATCCAACTGGCTCTTGCGAAAATATATTCAAACTCATCGCGCTTGAGATCGTTAAATCTTAAAAAATGTTTTGTTTTCATAAAATGAACTCTACTTATATTACTTTACTAAAAAAATTTTAATCACTTGAGACAATCTCCCGACTAATTCCAGAGCTTCCTCTTCTTTGATGATAAGAGGCGGTAAGAGACGTATCACTTTATCTGCGGTCACATTAATAAGAAGCCCCTCATCTAAAGCTAATTTTGTTAATTCGCCGCATGGCTGATCTAACTCTATGCCAATCATGAGACCTAAATTACGGATCGCTTTAACTTGAGGACAATCTTTCAATTCTTTTGTAAAAGCTTTATTAATCAATATGCCCATTTTAGATGCATGACTACAAAGCTTATCCTCTTCAATAATGTTAAGCGTCGCAAAACCTGCTGCGGTCGCAAGCGGATTACCTCCAAATGTTGAACCATGCTTACCTGGCGAAAAGACATGACTTGCTTTTCCTTTTGCGAGACAAGCGCCAATGGGAACGCCGGAGCCTAATCCTTTAGCTAGAGTCATGACATCAGGCTTGATGGAAGTATGTTGATGTACAAACCACTTTCCAGTTCTGCCAATACCACCTTGCACTTCATCTAACATTAATAACCAATTATGTTGATCACAGATTTCCCTTAAACCTTTAAGATAATCTTGAATATTCTTTGGGATGTTAATGCCCCCCTCACCTTGAATTGGCTCCAAAAGAATTGCAACCACATTATTTTTTCTTGAAGCAATCTGCTGAATAGCTTCTAAATCATCAAAAGCGACTCGAATAAATCCGCCCACGAGTGGCTCAAAACCAGCTTGCGATTTTCGATTACCAGTTGCGGATAGGGTTGCCATAGTTCGGCCATGAAATGCTTTTTCCATCACTATAATTTCTGGTGTATCAATGCCATTTTGATGTCCGAAAAGCCTTGCTAATTTGATAGCCGCCTCATTAGCTTCACATCCAGAATTACAAAAAAACACATTGTCCATATGAGAAATAGCTGTGAGCTTTTCAGCTAATTTTTCTTGTTCAGCAATATGGTACACATTCGATACATGAATTAGTTTTGATACTTGCTCTTGAATGGTCTTCACTAATTTCGGATGTGCATGCCCTAGTCCGTTGACAGCAACACCGGACAGAGCATCTAAATACTTTTTACCATCTTTAGCCCACAACCATACACCCTCGCCTCTTTCAAAGGTTACAGGTTGTCTAGCATAGGTATCCATCATTTTTGACATACAATTTTCCGTACTTATAAATACAAACGGAGGCTTAAGCCTCCGTTTATTTCAGCTTAAATTAAATTAAAGACCGATTAATGCGCGGTGACTCCATCCATTTGCCATAAAGAAAAGCATTGGGAGTGAAAGCGCTAAGTTGGTTCTCGATGCTAGAAAAGCGACTCTACGAGCTTTAGCTTTTTCATCATCTGAAGCTTGAACCATACCTAAAATCTTTTGTTGGTTTGGCCAAATCAAGACCCAAACATTAAATAACATAATAGTACCTAACCAAGAACCAATACCAATACCTTCGTATCCGGTTTGTAAGGTAAACGCGCTAATGAAGCCTTCTTGGAGGAGTGCTGCACCTGCTAACCATGTCGCGACAGCAGCCCATCTAAACCATAATAGCGCTCTAGGTGCTACATGTTTTGAAATACCAGCTGCAGAACCATCTGCTGCTGCATCTTTCATTGCAGGAATCTGCACTAAATTAAAGTAATAAAGTAAACCAATCCATGTGATACCAGCCACAATGTGAAGCCATCTAGCAAGTCCAGGTATAAATTCCATTATTTAAACTCCTACAAAATAAAGTTTTTAAGAAAAGCGTAAAGTATTAATGTTAGAACCAAGCCTGAAATGATTGTTCCTAAGATTGAATCAAGTGGATTTTTCATCTAAAACTCCTCTAAAAAAATGCATAAATATTCAAAGGTTGAGAGTAGCTCAAATAGCTGATTTAAGCAAGATAGCGGGCTTAAAAGCTAAATTAAGTTTGCAAAAAAACCAATTTAAGGCAAAATTGCCCTAGATTTTAAAAAACATTTCCCAATAGTTAATAATCACGTATGTTGACACTCAAGTCAGTTCCATCCCAAGCTAAAATTTTCAGTCAGCTACCAGTTCATAGCTACATAGATCCTCATATTTTCGAGATAGAAAAAAAGACTATTTTCGCTAATTACCCAAAGTATCTAGGGCATCGCTTAATGGTGCCTCAACACGGCAATTACCAGGTTTTAGAAGCTTTAGATAAATCCGCTATCTTATTGAATAACAACGGAAAAATAAACGTGATGAGTAATATTTGCCGTCATAGGCAAGCGCTTATGTTTGAGAATAAAGGCTCAACTTCGCATATTGTTTGCCCACTCCATCGTTGGACTTACGGTTTGGATGGCAAACTAGAGGGGGCGCCATATTTCAAAGAAAATCCATGTTTAAATTTGGAGTCATTTCAAACTGAAGTAATACACGACCTCATTTTTAAGCAAACGCATAAGCCATCAGAAATGAATATCAAAGATGCTATGGAATTTAAGCAAATAAGTAACCTACTAAATTTTGACAATTACAAATTACATAGTATCAAAATTGATCACTATGATTTCAATTGGAAAACATTTATTGAAGTTTATCTCGAGGATTATCATGTTTGGGCATTTCATCCAGGCCTTAATAATGTCGTTGATTGTGACAATCTTATTTGGGAATTTAAATCTTTTTCATCTATACAAAAAGTACCTTTTAGAGAAAAAAATCATTCTCAAAGTTCAGAGATCTACGATGTATGGAAATCTAAAATCAATGCAAATAGCGGTGATACAAAATCTGAATTTGGTGCTATCTGGCTCACGGTCTATCCATTCTTTATGGTGGAATGGTATCCCAATGTCATTGTGGTTTCGCACCTCATTCCGGATGATGTGGATCATTGCAGAAATATTATTGAATTTTATTACCCTGAAGAAACGATTCTTTTTGATCAAGATTACATTGCGGCTCAACAAGCTGCATATAACGAAACAGCTGTCGAAGATAAAATTATTTGCGAAAAAATGCACGAAGGACGGCGATTGCTGTTTAAAAATAAACAAGAGGATATGGGTCCCTATCATGAGCCATTAGAAGATGGTTTAAAACATTTTCATCAATGGTATCAAACAGAAATGACTCCCTATCTATGACAGATCAAAAAAAAGGGATGTTATGGATCGTCGTAGCTACCTTCTTTTTTTCACTCATGGGTTCTTTTGTTAAGCTTGGTGCTAACCATTTCTCTAGCATAGAGCTTGTGTTTTACCGCTCATTTATCAGCTTGCTCTTTCTTTTGATTTATATTGTGGCTAGCCAAAAAGAAATCAAAACACCCCATCTTAGAAAACAAATTGATCGCGGTGTTGTAGGATTCTTATCTTTAGCTTTTTTCTTTTATGCAATAGCTCATCTCAACTTAGGTTCTGCAATGACACTAAATTACACATCGCCTATTTTTCTTGGGTTTTTCTTGCCTTTTATTTCCCACCAAAAAATAAAAAAATCTATTTTTCTATGTACCATTATTGGATTTATTGGCGCTCTGCTCATCTTAGATCCTCATGGAGAATGGCAGAGTTGGTTTGCTGGTTTAGTAGGCTTGGTATCAGGGATCGGTGCGGCTTTAGCTTACATTCATGTCATACAATTAGGCAAACTAAATGAGCCTGATTGGCGAACAGTTTTTTATTTTACGCTCGTATCTACAATTGCTTCAGGATTATGGATTGGCTTTACTCATCATCAAAAAATTACAATCAATGATATTTGGATATTAATACCGCTTGGCTTATCAGCAACTATTGCTCAAATTGCAATGACAAGGGCATATAGGCTTGGTAACACTCTTACCATAGGCGCTCTATCTTATTTAACTATAGTTTTTTCGAGTCTCATCAGTCTTATGTATTTTAATGAAACGATGAGAATGGAAGATATCATTGGTGCTTTGATGATTATTTTAAGTGGAGCTATCGCATCAAATATTAGCTTAAAATCAAGCGTCAATTAAGCCACAGCGAATTGCAATTAGCGCTATCTCTGCTGAATTATTTGCATTTAATTTCTGTTTAATATTATATAAGTGAGTTCCCACTGTTCTAGGACTAAGGCATAAAGTATCAGCAATTTCGTTTGTACTTTTACCTTTAGCTAAAGCTATAAACACATCAAACTCTCGATCTGAAAGAATTTCAACAGGATTGCTTTCGCCCGATAACTGAGTAATAGCCATCTGTTGGGCAATATTAGGTTCTAGATATCGCTTACCTTGATGAATAGATTTAATGGCCTTAATCAATTCTTCCGCAGCACTTCTCTTTGTCAAATAGCCCATAGCGCCAGCATTAAGTGCGCGTTTAGGATGAACCGAATCTTCATGGGCAGACAAAACAAGTATTTTAGTATTTTTATCTTTCGCCATGATGCGATCAATCGCTTCAAGACCGCCGATGCCAGGCATTGTAATATCCATCACAATAATATCGGGTTTAAGTTCTTGAAATAACTTGATTGCTATTTCACCACTTTCTGCCTCACCAATGACTTTAATACCCTCTTCTGCCTCGATTAACATCTTAAAACCCATGCGGACAATCGCATGATCATCAACGAGTAATATTGTAATTTGGCTCAATCTTTATCCTTTTTGAATGGCACAGAAATCAGAATCTGTGTGCCCTGATTTTTTTTAGAAATTAATTCGAATGTACCATTTAAAGATTGAATGCGTTCTTGCATACCTAAAATACCAAAGTTTTTTGTTTGATCTACTTTATTAAGATCCATACCTTTTCCATCATCGTTGAAAGATAATTCCAAAACACCTTTTTTAGTGAGCACTATATTAATACTAACCTCTTCAGCTTTAGCATGCTTAAGCACATTATTCATAGCCTCTTGAATAATTCGATATATATTAATATTTAAAGTTTCATTTAAATGATCAATATCGCCTTTAATTAATAATTTAATTTTTAAATCCTGATACTGCTTTTGCCAAGTATGCACAGTATCTTTCAATGTTTCTGCTAATCCTAAATTATCTAGTGAACTCGGTCTTAATTGTTTAATAATGCTATGCATACCATCATAAATTTGATTTGCAGCAGAAATCACAGAATCAGCATTCTTTTCAATTTCAGGTGATACTTTTTTGGCTTTATTCGAAATATTTGATGCAAAAATTTTAATAGCTGAGACATACTGACCTAGTTCATCGTGAAGCTCTCTTGCTAAACTTCTTCTCTCATCTTCAATATGACTCTGAATTAACTGTGTAAACTTTCTATTTTCTTCAAGTTTAAGTTTTGATTCCTCTGCAATTTTTTTCTCACTAATGTCTCTCATGCTACAAATATCGCCAATGATTTTTTTATTGATAGGATCGATAAGCGGAGAAAACGATATGGCGACATCTACCACTTCACCATTTTTTTTAACCCGCTGACTTTCAATATTGTGAATATATTTTCCCTTATGTGTGGATTTGAAATTTTTTCTTAATTCATTTTCGTTAGCTTTGGATGTCAGAAGATAAGCTGACTTACCTAATATTTCTTTCGAAGAATAGCCAAATATTCTTTCAGCTGATGCATTCCAAAAAGATATTTTAGATTGTAGGTCATGAATAATAATGGCATCTGCCGTTTGTTGAGCAATCAAAGCTAATTTCTGATTTTCACGAATTTTGGATTGAAGTGAATTGCCCATTCGGTTAAAGTTTGAAGCTATAGATGCAAATTCAGGCAAATCAAAGTTAGGTAATCTTGCCGAGAAATCGCCTTCGCCCATTTTATTAATTGCTTCGACCATAGGCTCAAGGGGTCTTAACCAAAAACCAAGCATCCAATTCACGGCAATATTTAACATTATGAAAAATATGAGGACAATCCAAAATAAATGATGCATCTTTGACCAGGACTCTTTAATAGCGCCGGATGAGTTTGTTTTAACAACCAATTTCCCAAATCGTATTGCTCTCGTATTGATCTCTTCTTTCGGTGTTAGCGAACTTACAAACCATTTTGGTGGAGGTAGATCATCTGAACGATACTTCGAGGGGGGTGAATTATAAAGAAGATCACCTTGAAGATTAAATAAATAAATATCACTACTTCTCACGTGGCCTAATTCTTCTAAGAATTTCTTTAACACATCGTGGGTATATCCCCATTCTGGATTTTGGGAAGAACTAATAATGACCGTCTCTAACAACTGCATAGTTACTCGGTTAGCTGATTCAACGCCTTCTTGAATAGATTCTCTTGATCCTTTCATAATGGTGTAACCCATCGAAACAAAGAAGATCAACAAAATAACTGTAATTAAAAGATTTAATCTAACTCTTAAATTCATAATGTAATGATATTAATCATGGTGATGGATGACTTTTACCACACATAAAGGCTCGCTCACAAGCGTTAAATAATGAAAATAATTCAAGTGTAATTTTTTTGCTTTACATAAAATAAATTACTACTAATAATTAGGTTTAGTCATTAAGTTGAATTTGAGTAAAACGTATGGGTATCGAGTCAATCCTAAACGAACATAGAATATTTCATCCTGCTCAAGCATTTGTTGATCGAGCTAATGTATCTGGCATGGCAGCATATGAAAAACTTTGTGCTGCTGCAAACGAAAATTATGAAAAATTCTGGGCTGATCTTGCTCGCGAGTTAATTATATGGAAAAAACCATTCACTAAAACATTAAATGGCTCTGATGCACCATTCTATAAATGGTTTGAAGATGGTGAATTAAACGTTTCATATAACTGCCTTGATAAGCATCTAAATACTCAACCCAATAAAATTGCTATTATTTTTGAAGCAGATAACGGCGAAGTCTCGCAAATAACATACAAAGAACTCTACGAACAAGTATGTCAATTTGCAAATGGTCTAAAAACATTTAATTTAAATATAGGCGATAGAGTTGTCATTTATTTACCTATGGGCATTGAAGCTGTTGTGTCAATGCTAGCTTGCTCCAGAATTGGGCTAACTCACTCTGTCGTATTTGGAGGATTCTCCGCAAAAAGTATCCAGGAACGCATTAAAGATGCTAAAGCAAAACTTGTCATCACATCGGATATTCAATATCGAGGTGGCAAAACATTACCCCTAAAAGCTGCTGTTGATGAAGCGCTTAATTTGGGCGGGTCTGAATCTATTATTAATACTGTAATACTTAAAAAATCAAAAGATACGGTCGCATTAAAATTTAAAGAAACTTGGTGGCATGACTTAATTAAAAACCAATCTACTGATTGTGATCCGGTTTATGTAAATGCTGAACATCCTTTATTTCTTCTTTATACCTCAGGCTCTACTGGAACCCCAAAAGGAGTTCAGCATTCATCAGCAGGCTATCTGCTTCATGCAATGAATACGATGAGATGGACATTTGATATTAAAGATGATGATGTTTACTGGTGTACAGCTGATGTAGGATGGATTACAGGACATACCTATGTCGTATATGGTCCACTTGCAATGGGAGCGACACAGCTTATCTATGAAGGTATTCCAACCCACCCTCATGCGGGGCGTTTTTGGCAAATGATTGAAAAGCATCATGTCAGTATTTTTTATACTGCGCCTACAGCAATTCGCTCACTAATAAAAGCGTCTGAATTAAACCAAGAATCTAATCCGGATACTTATGATTTATCTAGCCTTCGCCTTTTAGGTTCTGTAGGAGAGCCTATTAATCCTGAAGCATGGATGTGGTATTACGAAAAAATTGGGCATCACCGCTGTCCTATTGTAGATACCTTTTGGCAAACGGAAACAGGTGGTCATGTCATCACGCCTTTGCCAGGAGCAACGCCATTAGTTCCAGGCTCATGCACACTTCCCTTCCCTGGAATAGATGCAGCCATTGTTGATGAAGTTGGTAATGAAGTCCCTTGGGGTACTGGCGGATTATTGGTTATTAAAAAGCCTTGGCCTTCTATGATTAGAACGATTTGGGGTGATCCCGAACGCTACAAAAAAAGCTACTATCCCGAAGAATTAGGCGGAAAAGTATATCTCGCTGGCGATGGCGCCATCAGGGATAAGTCAACGGGCTACTTTACAATCATGGGACGTATCGATGATGTATTAAGTGTATCAGGCCATCGCCTAGGTACTATGGAAATTGAGTCTTCATTAGTTTCAAGTCCGTTAGTGGCAGAGGCTGCAGTCGTAGGAAAACCGCATGAAATTAAAGGTGAATCAATCGTAGCTTATGTCGTACTTAAAGGTAAAAGACCTGAAGGCGATGAAGCTAAAGCGATTGTAAGTCAATTAAGAGACTGGGTAGCTAAAGAGATAGGCCCGATCGCTAAGCCTGATGACATACGATTTGGTGACAATCTTCCCAAGACTCGCTCAGGTAAAATCATGCGAAGACTTTTACGCTCTCTCGCCAAGGGAGAAGAGATCACTTCTGATATTTCAACCCTTGATAACCCATCTATTCTTGAACAACTAAAACAAACAATTCAATAATTTAAAGTAAAATAGCTTAAGCGGTTTAAGTTTAAGAAAGACCAATGAAGCAAAAAATACTTCCTTACGTAAAAAAAATTGGTATTGCATTCGCCATTACCTATGCACTTTTTATCATTCTATCTAGCCTTGCATTTCAGTTTTACATTAAACCTAATTTAAATAATTACAAAACTAGAATTGAAGATCTTGCTTCGCAAGCTACAGGTCAAATTATTAAAATAAATTCACTCAATGGCCGATGGGATTTCATTAATCCAGAAATAGCACTTAATGAAGTTGTATTTAAAGACAGTCAAAACAATACCTCCTTGGAATTAAAAGAAATTAGCGCAGATTTTTCATGGCTAAGTCCATTTTATTTAAAACCCACACTCTCAGAAATTAGATTGCAAGGCCCTAAACTTCTAATTAAACGAGATGCAAATAATAAAATCTTTATTGGTGGTATATCAATTGATGGATCTAGCAATAACAAATTAACTAATTGGCTACTTAATCAAAAAAAGGTTTCCATACAACAAGGTGAAATTGACTGGCATGATGAATATAGGCAAGCTCCTGCACTCACATTAAAAGATTTAAATTTTAGTTATAAAACGCCATTTATTAATCAGGTCATTGGCAAACATAAGTTTGATCTGAATTTTAGGATTAGTAACAGTGACAACCAGTTTATTGATCTTAACGGTAAAATTTATGCAAAGTCAATTGAAGATATTAAATCATGGGATTCCGAAATTAGAATTAAAGCTGGCAATATTAACTTAGCAGCGTATATGCCATGGATTAATTATCCAGTTAAAATTAATTCTGGCACGGGCGATTTGAACTTAACTGCAAATATTACTAATGCAGCAATTACCAAGATTAAAGCATCACTTAAACTTATAAGTTTGAAAATAGAACTAAATCAAGCTCATAAAAACGAGCTTAACCTAAAGAATTTTTCTGGTGATGTAATTTGGCTTGCAAATACAAAGGACTATCAAATTTCTTTTGAAAATCTTTTTTTATTAACTAATAATGGTATTAATATTCAAGGTGCTGATACTGCAATCACCATTTCAAATGAGACCAATAAGCCAACAGCATTCTCACTCAAGGTTAATAAAATTCAACTTGATGCTGCAAATGAAATTTTGCAAACTATCCCTTACTTCGATGACGTTAAAAGTAAAGTAAACGATATTCAGCCTTCAGGTTCTCTTTCTCATGTAAATTTAAAGTGGGCAAATAGTAAGAAAACTGAATTAAACTTAGCTGCCCAATTCGATAAATTAAGCTTAAAAGCTTTCGAAGATTTCCCAGGCTTTGAAAATCTTACAGGTTCTATTCACATATCGAATCAAGATGGATCACTAAAATTTAAATCTACGGATGTGTCTCTTACATACAATAAATTATTTAGGGAACAACTTACGTTTAATAATTTGTATGGCGATCTGAAATGGACTGAGAACTATCTGATGTTAAAAAATGTTAGCTTTAACAACGCTTTTATTAACGGATCTATCAATGGCAGTATAAAAAATGCGACTGAAAATATACCCTATTTAGATATTCAAGCATCAATTCCGTTCGTCGATTTTAAACATGCAAAGGCTTATTACCCAAAAATAATGGGCGCTGAAAGCCTTCATTGGTTAGATACATCTCTTCTTGAAGGTAGTCTAGAAAATACGTTGATTTCAATCAAAGGCTCAGCAGCCGAATTTCCTTTTGTCGATGCTAATAACCAGCCTGATCCTAACAAGGGTTCATTTGTTGTCACAAGTACTGGTAAAAATACATTAATAGAATATGGAACAGGATGGCCGGTAGTCGAAAAATTTGATTTTACGGCCTCTATCAATCATGGCACCTTCGAACTACTGAGTAAAAAAGGTCAGTTTCTTGGCAATACAATCAAAGAGCTTAAGGCAACCATCTCTGCAATAGCTATAGAGCATCCAATTTTAAATCTTGAAGGCACCCTTAATAGTCCAATACGTGAAACTGTTAAGTTTATTAATAACAGCCCTATAAAAGAGTCTGTCCAACATTTATTTGATGAAGCTTCAGGTTCTGGAGAAGGTAGATTGAAAGTTAATATAGATATACCTATGGACAATATCGACGCAATAACATTTAAAGGTAATTATCAGTTTATGGACAGCACGCTTAACAATTCTTCGATAGGCATTCCTAATATAGAAAAAATAAAAGGTTTTGTCATATTTGACGAAAAGAATGTAAAGACAGAAAACCTCAGTGGTACTTTGTTTGGTGGCAATACCAATATTTCAATTGTTTCAGATCCAAGCAAAATCATTAAAGTGAAATTAAATGGAAAATTTACCAGTAAAGGTATTGAGGAAAAATTTGGGACTAGCTTTTCAAAGTTAAATGGCTCCGCGGACTGGGAAGGCAGTATTGAATATAAAAAGCCTTTACTTAATATACAAATAACTTCAGATTTAAAAGGGGTCGAGATGAGCTACCCTGCTCCGTTTAATAAAGCTCGAGACAAAGAAGAAAAATTCTTCTTCTCGAAAAAACAAAACAATCCAAAAAGTGATGATATTGAATTTAAGTACAGCAATATCGTCAATTCAAAAATATCACGCCTTGAAAAAAATAATGTAATGATAGTCGACAAAGGGTTTATTTCAATTAACTCAGATATCAAAACAAATACACAAAAAGGACTCTATCTAAAGGCTAATTTACCTTATGCAAACCTCGATGACTTTATGAGCATTTATAGCGGAGGCGATACTTCTAGCGGATTTAAAGTCGATAAAGCAGATATCGTATTAAAAAATGCCGATCTATTTGATAGAAGGTTTAACAATCTTAAAATAGAAATAGCACCTGTCAATGGAAGCACAAAATTTAAGATTAGCTCAAATGAAACGTCAGGCAACCTCCTATGGACTGAGAAAGATAATAGATTAACAGCTCGATTAAATGCGCTTAAATTACCTAGCGAAATAAAAAAAATTAGCTCATCTCAGAGCCCCGGTAATCAAAAAATCCCTAACCTGGATATCAAAATTGATTCACTTGAGATCGATAGTAAAAAAATTGGTAAGATTGAGCTTGTCTCAAGCACTTTAAAACAAAATATTAATATTCAAAAATTTAGAGTCATTAACGATAAAAATGTTTTCCAAGCAGATGGTGAATGGATGGATTGGAATAAGAATTCCAAAACTAATATAAATTTTAGTTGGAAAATTAATAATCTAGGCGACACACTTAACTTTCTTGGTTACCCAAATTTTGTAAAAGATGGTGAAGCTGATATATCAGGTCAATTTAAATGGCAAGGTAATCCTCTTGAATTCGATAAAACAAAAGTCGATGGCTCATTCAATCTCGATGTGCATAAAGGTGTAATTCAGAAAGTAGAACCTGGAATAGGAAGACTGTTTGGCCTTGTCACGCTTCAGAGCTTACCTAGAAGATTAAGTTTAGACTTTAGAGATCTTTTTGGTAGTGGCTTTGTACTTGACAGTATGAATGCTTCAGTCCGCTTAAATAATGGCACTCTTAAAACAAGTAACTTTAGAATGAACGGACCTGCTGCAGAAGTATTTATGTCCGGAGAAACGAATATCATCAAAGAAACACAAGACCTTAATGTAAAAGTAACACCTCACATTAGTGATAGTTTATCAATTGCAGCTCTCGCAGGTGGTCCGCTTGTGGGTGCTGCAGCATTTATAGCGCAAAAAATTCTTAAGGATCCGCTTAATAAAGTGCTTACTTCTGAATATCGTATTATTGGGACGTGGGAAAATCCAGAAGAAGTAAATAATTCACCCTCAGACAAAATTAAAACCACCATCGATAATACTAAGAATTTATTTACTGACAAAAAATAAAATGGCCATTAAATCAAAAATAAAAACAACTAAAGCAAGGTTAGTTAATAAAGATATCATTAAAATTGCTGGTATCCAGATGGCTTCTGGTCCAGATATCAAATCGAATCTTAATGAAGCTGAAAATTTAATTACGATAGCTGCTAATCAAGGCGCCAAACTTATCGCCCTTCCTGAATACTTTTCAATTATGTCCTCGAAAGATTCGGAAAAACTAAAGGCTAGAGAAAAGCCTAACCAAGGTCTCGTGCAATCTTTTTTATCCAAACAAGCAAAGAAAAATAAAGTATGGATTATTGGTGGCTCCATTCCCTTAATTTCAAAAGATAAAAATAAAATAAGAAATAGTTGTCTTATTTATGATGACAAAGGAAATTTAGTTCACCGCTACGATAAGATTCATCTATTCGGTTTTGATATGGGAGATGAGTATTATCGTGAAGATAAATTAATTGAAGCAGGTTCTGATGTTGTTGTAGTTGATTCACCCTTTGGAAAAATTGGAATTGCAATTTGCTATGACCTTAGATTTCCAGAGTTATTTAGATCGATGAAAGGTATCGATCTTCTTGTGATTCCTTCAGCTTTTACAGAAACGACTGGAAAAGCACATTGGGAAATTTTGATTCGAGCAAGAGCGATTGAAAATCAATGTTACGTGCTTGCTCCTGCTCAAGGCGGGTACCATTTATCAGGAAGAGAAACGCATGGCAACTCAATGATTGTTGACCCATGGGGAACTATCCTCGACCGACTTCCGCGAGGATCTGGTGTGATTACAGGATTCTTAAATAAAGGATATATTGAGTCTGTGCGTAAATCTCTTCCGGCTCTTAAACATCGCACCATCAAATAACGGCGTATATGGATCATAAAATTGCACACGCGAAAGATTTACTACTTGCACAGTCTGGTATCGAAATTCATGATTTAAATAAAATACTCGATGGCATGATGTCTTATGGTGTTGATTACGCAGATCTTTACTTTCAATATACTAAAAGTGAATACTGGGGCCTTGAGGAAGGGCAGGTAAAGTCAGGGAGCTTCTCAATCGACCAAGGCGTCGGTGTAAGAGCTGTAAATAAAGACAAGTCTGCATTTGCTTATTCTGATGATATATCGATCGAAGCGCTTCTTTCTTCCTCGAATATCGCTAAAGCGATTGCATCAAAGAATATTAATCACAGTCAAAAACTTAATCATCCAAAGATAATTGCAAATTTATATAGCCCAAAAGATCCGCTGTCTGCAATGCCTGCAGAAACAAAAATTAATATTCTTGAAAAAATAGAAAATTATGCAAAAAAAATGGATGAACGCATTACTAAAGTCACTGCATCTATTGCTGGAGAGTATGAAGTTATATTCGTCATTAATAATGAGCAAAAAATTGCAGCAGATATTAGGCCTCTAGTCAGGCTTTCAATCAATGTTATCGCTGAATCCAACGGCAAACGAGAGCAAGGATCTTCAGGAGGAGGCGGTCGATTTGGATTTGAATATTTTTCAGATGAAATATTAAAGCAATATGCACATGAAGCAGTTCATCAGGCCACAACAAATCTTAATGCTAAGCCAGCACCTGCTGGAAGTATGACGGTAGTTTTAGGACCTGGATGGCCAGGTATTCTTCTTCATGAAGCTATTGGCCATGGCTTGGAAGGTGATTTTAATCGAAAAGGAAGTTCTGCATTTAGTAATAAAATTGGTACGCAAGTGGCAGCTAAAGATATTACCGTCGTTGACGATGGCACTATTAAGGATCGAAGAGGCTCACTGAATATTGATGATGAAGGCAATGAAACTCAAAGAACCGTTCTTATTGAAAATGGTGTTCTTAAAGGGTATCTGCAAGATACATTAAATGCGCGCCTCATGAATATGCCTATTACTGGCAATGCGAGAAGAGAATCTTACGCGCATCTTCCGATGCCGAGAATGACAAACACATACATGCTCAATGGAACAAGAACATCTGACGAGATTATTAAATCAGTTCAAAAGGGTATATATGCTGTAAATTTCGGAGGTGGGCAAGTCGATATAACCAGCGGTAAATTTGTATTTTCTGCAGCAGAGGCTTGGATGATTGAAGATGGCAAATTACTCTACCCTGTTAAAGGCGCAACTTTAATTGGAAATGGTCCTGAAGTTTTAAAGAAAGTCAGTATGATTGGAAATGATATGTCATTAGACTCAGGCGTGGGGACCTGTGGAAAAGAAGGCCAAAGTGTGCCTGTAGGTGTCGGTCAACCTACAATCAAAATTGATGGTTTAGTTATAGGTGGAACTGCTTAAAATTATAGAACGCGATTTTTGTATTCTAAAGTACGCGTATCAATTTCAATCTTATCGCCAGTATTACAAAATAAAGGGACCATCACTTCAAAGCCTGTATTTATTTTTGCCGGCTTCATTACCTTACCTGAGGTATCACCTTTTACTGCAGGTTCGGTATAAGTAATTTCGCGCGTTACAGAATTAGGTAATTCAACGGAAATAGCTTTTCCATTATAAAATTTGACTTCACAAGGCATATTATCTTCAAGGAAATTTAAAGCTTCAGACATATTTTCAGCATCTATTTCATATTGATTGTATTCGCTGTCCATAAATACATAAGCAGGATCTGAGAAATAAGAATAAGTCACATCTTTTTTATCTAGAACGATCACTTCAAATTTATCGCTAGCGTTATATACATTCTCACTCGGTGCTTCTGTAAGAAGATTTTTCATTTTCATCTTAACAACAGCTGAACTTCGACCTGATTTGTTATATTCGGCTTTTAGAATAACCATAGGATCATTGCCAACCATAATAACGTTACCAGCACGAAGTTCTTGAGCGATTTTCATAATATTGATCCTAGGGAATGCCTACCAAATAAAAGGGAAAATTATACTCGAAAATCATGTTTCAGAACAATAATCTACCAAACTCTCTACAAATGACGCCTCTTTAGAATAGTTGCGACTTTGCTCCAATGCAAAATCCTGCAAGCCAGATTGGTGAGTAAAAAATTGACGCCATAAAGTTTCGTTAAACTCATTATGCGACCAATCTTCATGTGCCTTAATTAACCAATCTGACAGTTCTTGATTGCAGCTCTCACAGTAAAGCTTTAAAAAAGCCTTAAGTTTAATCAAATGAATATTATTTTCTTGGATATAGGGCTGCCAGATAAAAGGCTTACCTGCCCAAAGCGCTCTTATCCAACTGTCTTCGCCACGAACAAAATTAAGATCGCAAGACCAAAGTAATCGATCAAAATCATCATGACTTAGAAATTGGTACGGAATGATACGAATATATTGATAACTCTTTTTTATGTTTAAAAGATCAAACAAATATTGAGGTATAAAAAACTGAATAGATCTCTTCATGCGCTCCATTAAGTCCAAGAAGATATCTATTTTTTGACTTGGGTAATAAAAGAGTGAAATTGAAAAAAAACTCGGATCACCATCTAAAGAATGAATTACATCTTCGCGCTGCTTGAGACTAAAGGCTTTTCGATCTAAGGGTAAATTTTTCTCCCGAATAAGTCCACCTGTTTGATTCGTAAAGCCAGGATAAAAAAAAGTTTTAATAAGACCTGATTGAGCGTCTATAGAGGGTTTTAGATGAAAATTATCTACCCAAGGTTCGGCTGAAAGATATTCAATAGCAATGTATCTTGATTTTTCCCTTTGAATAAGAGATTTATATTGATGCGGTAAATCAATGTTGAAAAGATTAAAAACAAATAATGGAGGTGCAGGAAGCGAGTCAGAATTTTCGCTAAAATCACAATGATGCAAAAATATTCCATCAATCGTTTGTTTCTTTAATAAAATATCAAGAGAAGGTATTAACTTTTGGGTGGTTATAAGATCGTCTACAAGAAGATGAACTTCAACATTAAAATCAGCCTTAAGTTGTTTTGCTATTCGCCATGCAACACCAATATCACCAAAAAAGTCGATTACCTTACAAATTAAATGGCAAGTGATAGGCCTACGATTAGTCATGATAAGTCACATCAATAATTCTAAATTTCACTAAACCTCCAGGCGTTTCAACTTTTACCTCATCATCTAAATTTTTGCCCAAAAGCGCTTTTGCAATTGGTGACACCCAGCTAATAAAGCCCTTTTCAGTATCAATTTCATCTTGCCCTACGATTCGATAAGAATGCTCAGAGTCATCTGATTCATTGAGCAAGATAACCCACGCACCAAAAAAGATCTTATCTTGTTGCTCTTGAGTTGATGGGTCAATCACCACTGCTTCATCAATCCGTCCAAATAAGAATTTAGCTCGCGCATCTATTTGACGTAAGCGTTTCTTGCCATATATATAATCTCCATTCTCGCTTCGGTCTCCATTGCTGGCGGCCCAAGACACATCAGCGACAACTTTAGGCCGATCAACTTTAACTAAAAAATCAAGTTCGTCTTTTAGGTGCTGATACCCTTGCTTTGTAATGTAATTTTTACGTTCAGTCATATTTTTTTAATAATAATTAACGGGGATAAGTTTACAATAGAAGCATGCATTCTGACCAAAACACCATCTATCTATGCCGTAATTCAAAAGAAGCTTTTAAACTAAGCCAATACTTTGACTTAACTATAAAAGTGCAAACACTTCATGATTTTATTGAAAGCTTAATTAAAAAACATCCGAATATCAAAATGCCGCATCGAATTTTGAATGGTATCGAAGAAAAATTGTTATGGGAAAGTAGCATCAAACAATTTAAAAAATCATCATTTGATTTATCTAACATCAATAGCTTAAGTGAGACTGCGAGCCAAGCAAACCGACTTATAGATCAATTTAATATCACTGAAAATACTCTCAAGAACGAAGAGCGCAGTGAAGAACATTCATTTTTTAATGCTTGGCGTTTAATTTTTAATAAATACTGTCATGATAAAGACGTAACTACTTTTCATGCTCTTATCAAAATAGTGATAGAGCATATTGAAAGTCGCAATATTTCTATTGATCAACCTATCACCCTTGTAGGTTTTGAATTTACAACACCAACTGAAGAATTGTTTATTGAAGCATGTAAATCTCAAATTGATGTGACATTTTTTAAAGAGCCCAAAATTGAGCCCTGTATTGAGTCACGCGCCTTTGTTAATGAAGAACATGAATGTATGAGAGTCGTCGAGTGGTGCAAAACTCAAATAGAGCATAATAAAAAAATACTTATTGTAACGCCGCAGCTTGATCAAATCATCGATCGGCTCTCAAGCCTTCTTGACAAAGCATTCCATCCCGAAACATTTACGCCAAGCTTGGCACAAGAAAAAAGAATTTATCAGTTTTCTTTAAATACACCCTTATTTCATTTATCTATGATTTATCTAAATCTAAGTTTAATAGAATTAAGCGTTCGAGGTTTTGCTGATATTAAAAACCTTAAAAGTGTCTTAAGTCATAGTGGATGGTCAGATAGTCAAGAGATCTCTCAGCGATATAGGCTTATTAACGCATTAGAGAGAAAACGAAAAGGAAATATTTCAATAAAGGATTTAATTGAAATGTATGCGTCAGAAAATGGCTTAAGCGATCTGACGCCTTCCTTAGAGATACATTTAAGCCATATACAAAGTGCTCATAACGAATGGCGAATCAAACGGAACCCTTCCGGATGGATTAAAGCATTTGAAACATATTTAAAAGCTATCGATTCTAGCCTTCTGAAACCTAAAGATGCTTATGAGGAAAGTATTTATGGGGCCTGGAAGAAAGTTACTGAGACATTGTCTTCGCTAGACAGTCTTATGGGTGAAGTATCTATTCAGGATATGTTTGACATATTTCAGTATTATCTTAAAAAAACTACGCATCAAAATGAGCACCAGGGTAACTTTAAGATTGATATTTTAGGTTTTCATGAAAGCACTTTTGAAGCTTATGACGCCACTTGGATTATGAATTTAAATGAGCATCACTGGCCTGCGCCTCACGAATTCAATCCATTTATTCCAGTCAAAATTCAGCAAGATACCAATATTTTCACACACGAAAAATATCAGCTACATGCCTCGAAAATCTTAGAGAAATTCACCCATACATCGCCTAATGTAGTGCTCTCTTATGCTAAAAAAATGGGTGAAGAAGATATATTTCCGTCGTCCACCTTGCATACTGTAATATCTTCGAAATTACATGAAGATACGAATTTTGAATATAAAAAAAATTCATTAAAACAAGTATTTATAGAATATATTGAAGATAATACTTCAATTAAAATGGATGCTCAACAAGCCGTAAAATCCGGCATTAAACTACTCGAAGCACAATCCATCTGCCCTGCTTGGGCATTTTATGAATTTAGACTTGGTGCTAAGAAATTAGAGGATGAAGATGAGGAAAATTTAACAACTAGATTACGCGGAAATCTTTTCCATAAAATCTTAGAGCAATTTTGGACGGAGCATAAATCAGCATCTCTTGTAAGGGCTTTAACTGAAAAAGAACTTTCAGAAAAAATAGAAGACATTACACATAAAGCAATTTTAAATGAAAAGAAAAAGTATCCAAGAATCATGCCTGCATTTTTTAATATCGAAGAAATACGCATGATAAGTTATCTGGAGAAATGGGTTCAACATGAATTAAAACGAGGAGATTTTGAAGTTATTGAGACTGAAAAAAACATACCAGTTCATATAGGTTGTCTCAATTTCAATATAAAAATTGATCGCATTGATAAAGTCAATGAAAACAACATAGTGATTGATTATAAATCCGGAACAACCAAAACCCTAAATGAGTGGTTCTTAAATAGTTATGGCGAACTTCAAATGCCCTTTTATGCGCTTTTTGCTTCAAACAAACCTATCGATGCTATAGCAATTGGCGTGATTAATGCATCAAAACCTCAATGGGTTGGTATAGGACGAGATAAAGATCTTCTTCAAGGCATTAAGGATACTCCCGCCTCCATTCTTTATAAGTCATGGGACGAATTGCTCGATTTCTGGAAATGTCGTATTCACGACGCCATCAAAGGCTACGAAGAAGGCAATGCTGCTGTTCAGTATGCGCGAGATAAAGATATGGCTTATTGTCACGTTAAACCTATCCTAAGACTTCCTGAGCGAATCCTCCAATTTGAGCAAACTAAACAATGAGCGACAATGTATTAAGAGAAAAAGCACTTAATTTAAGCTCGTTTATAGTGGAAGCTCCTGCAGGCTCTGGAAAAACAAGCTTACTTACTGATCGATACTTAAAGCTACTTTCTATAGTGGAGACCCCTGAAGAAATTTTAGCTATTACTTTCACCAAGAAAGCCGCTTCAGAAATGAAAGCTAGGATTCTAGAGCGGATTAAAAAAAGTGATGATTCATTTGCGAAAATCATTTTAGAACGCTCAAAAGAAAAAGGCTGGGACATCGAAAGTAACTTGACGCGAATTAAAGTAATGACTATTGATAAGTTTTGTCATCAAGTTGTAGGGCAAATTCCTGTTTTAAGTCAGATGGGCGATAAACCGAATATCACAGATACACCTGAAAAATTCTATGAAGAATGTGTCAAAAAAGTTTTGCAGTCTAAAGAGAGTGTTAATGATATTAATACCGTCTTTACTCACTACGATAATGAATATGAAAAGATTAATCGTCGCTTAATAGCGATGATGTCAACCCGAGATCAATGGAAAAATCGCTGCAACAAACTTACTCAAAAAACAAATGAACAAATTATTATTGAAAGCAATGCCTACCTTAATGATTTAGTTAAGCCTATATATCAGAAAATCAAAGAAACACTTAATCCAGAGGCTCTTAATAGCCTTATGCAAGTGCTTCACTATATTAAAAATACAAATCTCAGAGAAGATTTAAAGGTTACAGATAAAACTAGCTTTAATTTCGATACAGATGAAGTTGCTTTATGGCAAACAATTACTGAAATTTTATTCACAGAGAAAAATACTAGACGTGAACAAATGACTAAGCGAGAGGGCTTTAAGAATGATAAAGAAGGTGAAATTTATAAAAATATATGTCGCGAACTACCAGAAATTAGCTTCTTAACTGCAATAAGAGATATTCCACCTCTCATCGATGAAGTATATGTAATTAAACTAAAATCTATTGCGAATCTTCTTCTGCAATGTGAAAAAAGTTTAAAACTCCTATTTAGACAGAGAAGTACTGTAGATTTTATCGAAATCATTGAAATTGCAAACGAGGCACTGGGTAAAAATCAATCAGCGAGCGAACTCTTATTATCGTTAGATTACAAAATATCACACATTCTGATTGATGAATTTCAAGATACGAACAGAAGTCATTTTAATTTTTTAAAAAAAATTGTAGATGGTTGGACGCCAGAAGCTCAGAAAACTATCTTCTGCGTAGGCGATCCAATGCAGTCTATTTATAAATTTAGAGAAGCTGATGTCAGTATATTTATTGAAGCGAAAAAACAGGGTTTTAATACAATTCCACTAGAAACTTTAAGGCTAAAAGATAATTGGCGCTCCTCTTCGCTTATCGTAAATGAGATAAATCAAGTATTTGAGAAAATATTACCCAAGGAAGATTCTATCCAAGCAGGTGCTGTGAGCTACAAACCTTTTATCTCAGTAAAAAAAGATTGTAATCAAAAAATAAGTGAATTTAAATTTCATGCATTAACATTTTCAGATAGCGCTGAAGATATTGATATTGAGGAAGCAAAATACGTATGCAATCTCATTGATACGTTTTCTGAAAATGAAAAAATTGCCATTCTCACAAGATCAAGAAGCCATCTCTCTGAGTTGATCACCTACATACGAAAATTTAAACCGGCTTTGAAATTTAATGCTATAGAAATCGATGCCTTAGATCAACACCAGTCAATTCAAGATATTCTTTCCTTAAGCTACGCTATTCTTGATTTAAGCGACAGAATTCATTGGCTTGCAATTTTAAGGGCACCTTGGTGCGGTATTACATTAAACGATCTTGCGCTTCTCTTCCAAGAGGATCACATAACCACTGTATGGGAAATTATTAATGATCCAAATAAAATGAACAAAATTTCCTCAGATGGCCGGATGCGAATTCAACGCCTTATAGATATTTTAAAAAATGCATTTGAACATAGAAATAAAACGCATATTAGGAGGCTTATTGAATCAGTATGGATGAATTTGGGTGGCGAACTATGCCTTCATAGCCCAAATGACATTGTAGACATAAATAAATTTTTCGATATCCTTCAATCATCAAGCTCTCCGATCGCTATTGATTTTGAATTGGTTGAGTATCAAATTACTAAAACATATTTATCTGATATTCCTTCAGCTGAAGAGCGAATCCAATTTTTTACCATTCATAAAGCTAAAGGTCTTGAATTTGATACAGTGATTATTCCGTCATTGAATTCAACTACACGAGCGTCCGATAAAAAAATGATTATTTTTGATCAGTTTATGAAAACTAATTTCACTTGTGATGTCACAGCATTCAGTGAGCCTGAAAATAAATCACCCCATTTGTATGATTTAATTTATGGAATAGAAAAGGATAGGGAAGACAATGAATTGAAGAGATTGCTTTATGTTGCTATGACAAGAGCAAAACAGAATCTCCATCTTGTAGGCTCAGTCCGATTTAAAGATGAAATAAAGCCTGCATCAAATTCATTTTTATCTATGTTGTGGGCTATTTATGGGCATCATTTTGACAAATCTAAAGCTATTGAAACTATTGAAATAGAGGGATTAAGCACTAAAATTGAGGACTTCGTTCCAAAACTTTTACGATTGAAGTTTTAAAAAAATGTGCTTTATTTAGGCTTAAACTCCTGAATAGAAGTGAGTTCACCACCCTTAATGTACAGAATACCTCTTTCATAAATCCACTCTTCGTCCGTGCCATTACTTCTGACAATAATTTTTTTGTCTTTTGGTTTACCCCATGATGAATGTTTCATAATAAATTCTGATGAATCACCTAAAACAGGCTCTCTCCCTTTATCAATCGATGAAATTGAAGAGCAATGACATAAACTCAAAAAATAACAAATGATTAATATTTTTCTCATGTTAAAAATATTTTATTTAAAAAATCTTTAATAAATTTAACTCGCTCTAGAACGTCAGAAAGCGTAACTGATATTTTAATCTTATCTGGTCCGTTCATGCGACAACGCTTGTCTTCATTTAGCAACTTAATAAGCTTTAATGGATCTATTTTACAATCACTAGCAAAACTAATTTGAATCGAAACATCGCTCGCGTCTATTTTCTTAATATCTAAAAGTTGAATAAAGATTCTCAAATCATGAAATGAAATAAGTGACTGAGTTTGTTCTGGCATCACACCAAAGCGATCAATCAACTCTTCTTTCATCTCCATAAGATCTTCGGAATTATTAAGTCCCGATAAACGCTTATAAAGTACAAGCCTTTCATTAATATCTCCACAATAACTATTGGTAATAATGGCTGGGGTATGAAGATTAATCTCTGTATTCTTTTGAAGTGGGGTATCAAGACTTAATTTTTTTCCTATTTTAAGCTGTTTAACAGCGTAGTTAAGCATCTCAATATAGAGGTTAAATCCGATCTCATGCATTTGTCCACTTTGATTATCGCCTAAGAGCTCTCCTGCACCTCGAATTTCTAAATCATGAATGGCGAGATAGTATCCCGCCCCTAAATCTTCAAGAAGTTGGATTGCCTCTAGGCGTTTTTGGGCGTGGCGGCTTATCTTTCTATCTGGATCGATAAGTAAATATGCGTATGCTTGATGATGTGACCTACCCACTCTTCCTCTTAGTTGATGAAGCTGAGCTAGTCCAAACATATCTGCACGATTCATAATGATCGTATTGGCTGATGGAATATCAATACCTGTTTCAATAATGGTTGTGCAAAGCAAAATATTAGCTTTTTGCTGATAAAAATCATGCATCACTCTTTCAAGCTCTCGCTCACGCATTTGTCCGTGCGCAATTTCGATATGACCTTCAGGAATCAATTTCTCTAATTTGTCTTTCATTGAGACAATCGTATCCACATCGTTATGTAGGAAATATACTTGCCCCCCTCGATTAAATTCCCTTAATACCGCTTCTCGAATAATGCCTTCCGAATAGTTATTTACGAAAGTTTTGATCGACAATCGCTTTTGTGGTGGAGTCGAAATAATTGAAAACTCTCGTAATCCTTCCATAGCCATAGATAGGGTGCGAGGAATTGGTGTTGCTGTGAGTGTTAAAACATCTACTTCTGCGCGCATTGCCTTAAGTAATTCTTTCTGCCGAACTCCAAAACGATGCTCTTCATCAATGATAATCAATCCTAAATTTTTAAACTTAATATCATTTTGAATCAGTCTATGTGTGCCAATAATGATATCAATTTCACCATTGGCAAGCTTCACTAGGGATTCAGCTTGTTCTTTTTTAGATTTGAAGCGAGAAATTTCTGCAATTTTGATAGGGGAATCAGAAAAGCGATCCATAAAATTATTGTAATGTTGCTCAGCTAAAAGTGTAGTAGGCACTAATATAGCTACTTGCTTGCCATCATTGGCTGCAATAAATGCGGCCCTTAATGCCACTTCTGTTTTACCAAAACCAACGTCACCACAAATGAGACGATCCATCGGTTTAGCAGATTCCATATCCAGAATTACAGCATTAATAGCTGCTAATTGATCCTCCGTCTCCTCAAATGGAAATCCATCTGTAAACCTTCCGTAATCTTGAAGGTCAATCTTAAACGCGTAGCCTTTTTTTAC
>BJGS01000002.1 GCA_014190615.1 Methylophilaceae bacterium | reverse complement strand
GATTGCAGGGCTTATCTCGTGGATATTGATAAAGTATATGCATGGGCAGATCTTGTCGTTGCAAGAGCTGGAGCACTTACTGTATCTGAATTTTCAGCAGCTGGCATTGCTAGCCTGCTTGTTCCATTCCCTTTTGCTGTAGATAACCATCAGTTTTACAATGCAAAATACTTAAGCGATAAAAAGGCTGCAAGACTTATAATTCAAGAGGACTTAACGTCCCAAGATTTGAGTAGTTTTATTCAAAGCCTCACAAGAAATAAGTGCTTAAAAATGGCAAAAGCAGCGTTAGAAAATGTAGTGACGAAACCTGAAGAAGTAATTTATCAAGAATGTCAGCGACTAATTAAAAAATGAAACATAACATTAATCGAATTCATTTTCTAGGTATAGGCGGCTCAGGTATGAGCGGCATTGCTGAGGTTATGCACAATTTAGGCTATCATATTTCAGGATCAGATATTCAAGAGTCTCTGGTCACTTCTCGGCTTAAAGAGCTTGGCATTAAAATATTTATTAATCATTCAGCTGACAATATTAAAAATGTTGATGTAATTGTTATTTCATCTGCAATAGATAAAGATAATCCTGAATTCGAAGCAGCGATTAAAAATAAAATCCCTATTATGCCAAGAGCAGAAATGCTTTCAGAATTAATGCGTTTTAAAAAAGGGATTGCGGTTGCAGGTACTCATGGAAAAACAACTACAACAAGTTTAATCGCATCTATTTTAGCTGAAGCTTCAATGGACCCTACTTACGTAATAGGTGGAAGACTATCTTCGCTGAATGCAAATGCTAAGTTAGGTAATGGCGAATATATTGTTGTGGAAGCTGATGAATCAGATGCATCATTTTTACACCTGACACCTGTTTATTCCATTGTGACGAATATCGATCAAGATCATATGGAAACTTATGATAATGATTTTGATAAACTTAAAAAAACTTATATTGAATTTATACATCGACTGCCATTTTATGGGGTGGTAATTGTATGTATTGATGACCCTGTTATTAAATCGATTCTTTCTGAAATTTCTAGGCCCATTATTTCTTATGGTTTGTCTGATGATGCAGATGTTCATGCAGAAGAAGTAACTGCTGATGCTGGTAAAATGCATTTTAAAGTCACTATTAAACATTCTGATGTTGTGAAAAAAGATATCACTTTAAATCTTCCAGGCAAGCACTATGTAAGAAATGCGCTAGCAGCGATTGCGCTTGCTGATGAACTTGAAATCCCTATTGAAAAAACAATAGATGCGTTAAAGAATTTTAAAGGTGTTGGACGTAGATTCGAAACCTATAAAGGTTTAACTTTTAACGCTAAGCCTTTTGTTTTGGTAGATGATTATGGACATCATCCTGTAGAGATTGAAGCTGTTTTGGATGCTGCAAGAGAGGCTTTTCCAAAAAAATCTATCTGTCTTGTATTTCAGCCTCATCGTTATACGAGAACACGAGATTATTTTGATGAGTTTGTAAGAGTGCTCCATAAAGCTGACAAAGTACTTCTTACAGATATTTATTCCGCTGGAGAAAAAGTGATACCAGGCGTGAATTCATTAGCCCTGATGGATAGCATTAATAAGATAACGCATAAAGTTTCATTTGAGAAAGAGCTTACAGACTTAGCAAAAAAAGCGCTTCAACAGATTGATCAAGATTCGATCTTGATAGTTATGGGCGCTGGTTCTGTAGGTACGGTGACAAAAGATATTTTAAATATTGTGAACTCATGACAAGTGCATTAATTTTAAAAAAAGAGCCATTAAATAAATACAATAGTTGGCGCGTAGGAGGTTTTGCCGATATTTTATTTATACCTAGAAATTTGGAAGATCTAAAAAATTTTTTAAAAAAAGAAACATATGTAAAACCTTTAACCTTCATCGGACTTGGTTCAAATATTTTAGTCAGGGATGGCGGTATTCGAGGCACAGTTGTTGTGATGCACGCTGCATTAAATGAAATTCAAATTACTGACGAGGGTGTTTATGCTGAAGCAGGAAATACATGTGCAAGAATCGCAAAGCATCTGGCTAAGGAGCATTTCGTAGGCGAAGAGTTTTTTGCAGGCATCCCAGGCACAGTTGGTGGAGCTTTGGCTATGAATTCAGGATGTTACGGCTCTGAAACATGGAATTACGTGACCAAAGTTCATATGATTGATGAGACAGGTAATTTAGTGACAAGAAGTAAGGATATGTTTGGCATCTCTTATCGTGAAGTGATTAAACCAAATTTAAATGAATGGTTTGTAGGGGCTTGGTTTAATTTTAAAAAAGATATGGACGCTGATCCTGAGAGCAAGATTAAGGAATATTTAAATCATAGAAAAAATACACAGCCACTAAGTTGGCCTACAGCGGGTTCGACGTTTAGAAACCCTAAAGACACATTTGCTGCGAAACTTATTGAAGAGTGTGGCTTGAAAGGTTTTAGAGTGGGAAATGCAGAAGTTTCAGATAAGCATGCCAATTTTATTATTAATTTAGGTAATGCATCTGCAAAAGATATCGAAAGTATTATTGATCATGTTGAATCAGAAGTGCTGAACAAAAAAGGTGTCAAGTTAGAAAGAGAAGTTAAAATTTTAGGAGACTTCTTGAATTGAGAGATGATTTTGGAAAAGTTGCAGTGCTCATGGGAGGCGACTCCAATGAAAGGGCTGTCTCACTTTTAAGTGGCGGTGCAGTATTCCTCGCATTAAAACGTTTGGGTATTGAGGCGGAAGCTTTTGATCCTTCAGATAGAGATATTAATGAGATTCAAAGCTATAACAGAGTCTTTATTACCTTGCACGGTAGAGGCGGCGAAGATGGCTCGGTGCAAGCTTTCTTAAAATCAAAAAATGTTGCTTATACCGGTAGTGATTCATTAAGTTCGGCTATTGGAATGGACAAAATTAAAACAAAATTATTATGGCGCTCATTAAATATTCCAACACCTGATTTTCTGCAAGTAAACGAAAAGACTTCTTATATAGAGATTTTAGATGCTATTAGTGTACCTTTTTTTATTAAGCCATCTAATGAAGGTTCTAGTATTGGTATTGATAAGATAAAGAACGAAAAACAATATCAAGAAGCCTTTCTAAAAACATCGAAGATCGATACAAATGTGATCGTTGAAAAATTTGTGGATGGAGAAGAATTTACGGTCGCTATTGTGAATGGTAAAACCTTTCCAGTAATTAAAATTAAACCCAGTAATGAATTTTATGATTACGAAGCTAAGTATATTAAAGATGATACACAGTACATTTGTCCTTCAGGTATTGAAAAGAATAAAGAGGCTTCAATATCTGAGGAAGCATTAAAAGCATTTAAAGCAGTTGGATGTTCGAGTTGGGGCCGTGTAGATTTTATGATGGATAAAGCAGGTCGACATTATTTTATTGAAGTTAATACGTCGCCGGGCATGACAAGCCATAGTTTAGTTCCTATGGCAGCAAAAGAGGTAGGTATTAATTTTGATCAATTAGTTTTAGAGATACTGAAAACAGCAGATGTTAAATAATTATTTAAAAGTATATTGGTTAGGTAATTTAGTTTTCTTACTTAATATTATTTTGGTACTCTTTTTATTAAGTTATCAATTTATGCATTTTGCAAAGTTCCCTATTAGAGAAATAAAAGTTGTTGGCCAATACCAACATCTTGATGAAGATCAAGTCAGTATGATTTCAGATCGCTTTGTAAAAGGTAATTTTTTCTCACTTGATTTATTTAGTACAAAAGAAGCTTTTACTAAATTGCCATGGGTAAGAAATGTCAGCTTAAGAAGAGTGTGGCCAGACCGATTAGAGGTAGTAGTTGAGGAACATCAAGCGATCGGAAGATGGGGGGCTATAGCGCTTGTAAATGAAAATGGTGAAATTTTTCATGGGGCCTCAGATCAAGATCTCCCTTTATTTTTTGGCCCAGAGGGAACTGAAAGTTATATAGCATTAGAGTATAAAAAAATGCAAAGTATTTTAGATAAAAAACAATTAAAAATTGCGCAACTTTCTCTGTCATCTAGGTACACTTGGGATATTAGAACAACTAATAATATGAAAATTATTTTAAGTAAAGATAATATCGAAGAAAATCTGTCTCGCTTCGTTACTCAATACGACAATGTCTTATCCTCAGTCAAAAGAATTGGCTCCGCCGACTTAAGATACCCTAATGGTTTTGCAATAAGAAAATCAAATGAACCGATTCAGAAAATAGATAGTGGTGAGAGGCCGCTGATATGATCAAAAATAAAGAAGATAAAAAATTAATCGTTGGACTTGATATTGGGACCTCCAAAATTGTTGCCATTGTGGCAGAGCTAAAACCCGATGGCTTACTTAATATCATTGGTTTGGGGCAGCATAGTTCAAAAGGCTTAAAAAAAGGCGTGGTGATTAATATTGATTCCACAATGGAATCAATTCAAAGAGCTATTGAAGAGGCAGAGTTGATGGCTAATTGCAAAATTACTGATGTTTATGCAGGCATTGCAGGCAGCCATATTAAAAGTATTAATTCTCACGGTATGGTTAAAATTAAAGATACAGAAGTATCTCAATTAGATGTCGAGAAAGTGATTGAAACTGCTTGCGCCATTACACTTCCTAATGATCAGCAAGTGCTTCATATTTTGACTCAGGAATATGTCATTGACGGGCAAGAAGACGTCCGTCAGCCACTCGGTATGAGCGGAATGAAGTTAGAGGTAAAAGTGCATATCGTCACAGGCGCTATCGCTGCAGCTCAAAACATCGTGAAATGCATTAAGCGCTGTGGACTCGAGGTATCTGAATTAGTCTTACAACCTTTAGCTTCAAGCATGGCCGTCCTTACAGATGATGAAAAAGAATTAGGAGTGTGTTTGGTAGATATTGGCGGCGGTACTACAGATATTGCCGTGTTAAGACATGGCTCTATTCGTCATACAGCGGTCATCCCTATTGCTGGGGATCAAATCAATAACGATATTGCTGTTGCATTCAGAACGCCTTTACCATCTGCAGAAGATATTAAGATCAAACATGGGTATGCGGCTAGAAGTTTAGCATCAGCAACTGAGCAAATAGAAATTCCTGTAGTCGATGGAAAAGAATCCAAAACGATTTCAAAGCTTGCTTTAGCAGAAGTTATTGAGGCTCGATTGGTCGAGCTTTATGAGCTAGTTGCCCATGAGTTGAAACGAAGTGGTATGGAAGATATGATAGCTTCTGGCATTGTGATTACAGGGGGTTCTTCTTTGTTAAGAGGTATGGTTAATCTTGGTGAAAGTGTATTTAGGATGCCTGTAAGAATTGGCACACCGCGAGATATAGGTGGCCTATCAGAAATCGTAGATAACCCACGATATTCAACAGGTATTGGATTGTTGCTTATGGGCAAGAGACAATTAGAAAAAGAAATGATGAATCAGATTGATGGCAATTCCATAAATCAAGTCTTTATGAGAATGAAGAATTGGTTTCAAGGTAACTTTTAATTCTTGGAGATAAGATATGTTTGAAGTTATTGATAGCAAGTCTCAAAATGCCATCATAAAAGTCATTGGGGTAGGTGGCTGCGGTGGAAATGCTATTGATCATATGATTAATAAGAATTTAACAGGCGTTGAATTCATATGTGCCAATACTGATATGCAAGCGCTAAAGAAAAGCCGTGCAAGTCATATATTACAAATTGGCCAAGCGATGACCAAAGGATTAGGCGCAGGTGCTAAACCTGAAATAGGAAAACAAGCCGCCATCGAAGATAAAGAAAAGATTATTAATTCAATTAAAGGCGCTGACATGTTGTTTATTACAGCAGGTATGGGCGGCGGAACTGGAACAGGCGCAGCACCCGTGATTGCTCAGATTGCAAAAGAGTTAGGTATTTTAACTATTGCGGTTGTTACAAAACCTTTTTTATTCGAAGGTAAAAGAACGGCTATCGCTGCAGAGGGCATTAATGAATTAGTGCAAAATGTGGATTCTTTAATTGTTATCCCAAATGAAAAGCTTATGGAAGTATTAGGTGAAAGCATTCCCTTCTTAGAAGCCTTTAATGCAGCTAACGACGTGTTGCATAATGCCGTTTCAGGTATCTCAGAAATTATTAATAGTCCAGGTTTAGTCAATGTGGATTTTGCCGATGTTAAAACAGTGATGGGTGAAATGGGCATGGCGATGATTGGTTCAGGTTTAGCCGAAGGCGAACATCGAGCATATAAAGCATCCCAAGCTGCAGTTGCAAGCCCATTATTAGAAGATGTGAATTTAGTTAATGCGCGCGGTGTACTCGTAAATATTTCTGCAAGTAGTGCATTTACATTGAAGGAATATCATGAGGTGATGGAGACAATTAAACAATTTGCCGATATTGATGCTACCGTCATCGTGGGTAATGTGATTGATGAAGCTATGGGTAACTCTATTCGAGTGACTGTAGTTGCTACAGGCCTAGCTCAAAATGTAAAACAAAGAATGCCACGTATCGAACCTAAACCTATGATGCAAAATAAACCATCTATTGAAGAAGACATTCCGAGCGATGATGAACCGGATGTTTTTAGCTCAAATGAAAATAGAGCACAAGTTGAAATTATGAAGATGTCAGGTATGGAAGAATATGACATTCCTTCTTTCTTAAGGAAAAAAGGCGAATAAGTATTTTTATGATAAGACAAAGAACTATACAAAAAAGTGTACACACCTCAGGTGTGGGTTTACATAACGGTGAAAAAGTCACCATTACATTAAAGCCAGCTGAAGTAGATCAAGGTATTGTGTTTAGAAGAGCTGATCAAAAAAAAGCAAGTGAGATTAAAGTGAGCCCTGAAGCTGTGAAAGACACTAAAATGTGTTCTGCTATTGGAGAAGATAATTCACGTGTTGCAACAGTTGAACATCTTATGTCGGCTTTATCTGCAACAGGTATTGATAATGTGATTGTGGAGCTTGATGGTTCAGAAGTGCCTATTATGGATGGCAGCTCCATATCTTTTATATACCTTTTACAGACAGCAAAAATCAAAGAACAAGAGTTCCCAAAGAAGTTTGTCTTTATTAAGGATGTGATTGAAGTCAAAGATAAAGATAAGTGGGCAAGATTTGAGCCTTACGATGGATTTAAAGTTGATTTTACAATCGACTTTCCTCATCCCGTTTTTAATAATGCATTAACGAATCAAGTCGCTGTCGATTTTTATGATGAATCCTATATTACTGAAATTAGTCGTGCACGCACGTTCGGATTCATGCAAGAGGTTGAATATTTAAGATCTAATGGACTTGCAAGAGGCGGTTCCCTTGATAATGCAATCGTATTAGACGAGTACAAAATTATCAACTCTGATGGCTTACGTTACGATGATGAATTTGTCCGACATAAGGTTCTAGATGCAGTAGGTGATCTTTATATGCTGGGGTATTCAATTATTGGTAATTTCAAAGCATATAAATCGGGCCATGAGTTAAACAATAAATTATTACTCGCGCTTAAGTTGAATAAGTCGTCATGGGATCTCATTTCCTTAGATAGTAAAGATCCAAAAACATCTGACTTAGCAGCACGCTATCTTAATTCAAAAAATAATATCTTAAATCAAGCGATGAACGGAGTTTACCAATGATGATATTAAGAGCTTGTATATTTTTATTGCTTGCCATACTGATAGCCTTTACTTTTTTGTATTTAAATACAAAAAATAAGAAATATATTAAATATTTAAAGCTGACCACAAATATTACATTAATTCTGCTTCTTATATTTATTATAAGAATGCTCTAACATCGCAGTGATTAATTCAAAAAAAACAATTGCAATTTTTGGTGCATCAGGATTTATAGGATCAAGTCTTGTCGCACAATTAAGCCAATCTAATTACCATTTAAAATTATTTTCTCGCAATAAGGAGAAAATCAAACTTTTCACTGTAGATCCTCAAATTGAAATATTTGATTTCGATCTACATAATCTCGAAAAGGTAAAAAAAGATTTAAAAAAAACTGATACCGTTATTAATCTTTTGGGCATATTGCATCAATCAAAAAAAGAGTCATTCGACAAAATACATCATCTATGGCCAAGTAGTTTGGCTAAAATAATGAAAGAAGCAGGCATTAAAAGGCTTATTCATGTCGGCGCTCTTGGCTCTGGAAGGGATGCACCGAGTTTATATCTTAAATCTAAAACTTTGGGTGAATTCGACCTAATGAAACAAAAATATTTAGATGTCACTATCCTAAGACCTTCAATTATTTTTGGTGCTAGGGATAATTTCATTAATATGTTTAAGGCCCTTGTGAAATGGGTGCCAATTATCATTCTCTTATCGCCCCAATCTAGATTTCAACCTATTTATATTGAAGATGTATCAAAAATTTTAATTAAAAGTATGTTTGATAAAAAAACTTATGGCAAAGTTTATGATCTAGGTGGTCCTGATATTTATTCATTAAAAGATATTATTCGCCTTATTATTAAGTCAGAAAAATTAAATCGATTCATCATGCCTTTAAATAAAAGCTTCTCTTATTTATTCGCTTTCAGTATGGAATTCATGCCGATTAAAGTATTGACGCGTGATAATTGGAGATCTATGCAGATTGATAATGTCGTGAGTAGAGATCATGTAATTCCTTATCGGTATACTTTTGAACGATTAGAGAACTATTTAGATAAAAATAAAAAAAATAAGCATCTCATACGATCTAAGTATGACTTTTATAGAAGTAAATCTGGCCGATAAATGAAGGTATATCTTGTAGGAGGTGCGGTTCGAGATCAAATCATGGGCTTAACGGTCAAGGATAGAGACTATGTCGTGGTTGGCTCTACGAGTGAAGAAATGGTCAAATTGGGCTATAAGCCTGTAGGTAAAGATTTTCCTGTTTTTTTGCACCCAAAGACACATTATGAATATGCGCTTGCTAGAACTGAAAGAAAAGTGTCGAAAGGCTATAAGGGATTTAAAGTTTACGCTTCGAAGGAAGTGACGCTAGAAGAAGATCTAGAAAGAAGAGATCTCACTATAAATGCTATTGCAAAAGATAAAAGAGGACAGTTCATCGATCCTTTTAACGGCATAGATGATATCAGAAATAAAATTCTTCGGCATGTAAGTTCAGCTTTTGTAGAGGACCCGATTAGAGTTCTTCGTATTGCTAGATTTTCTGCAAGATTTTATCAATTCAAAATTCATCCTACGACACAAACCATTCTCAAGAAAATCGTAAAAAACAAAGAGATAGAAGCGGTAGCGTCTGAAAGAGTTTGGCATGAGATCTCAGTTGGTTTATTAGAAAAGAAATCACACTTCATGTTTGATGTATTGCATCAATGTGGTGCTTTGCAGGTATTGATTCCAGAAATTAATTACGTTAAAAATAAAAATTATATTAAGAGAAGCCTAGAATATGGAAATAAGTTTAAATATTCGCTAGATATTAAAGCAGCAATTTTCTTCATGCATGTATATACCTCCAAGACTAGTGTCAAAGACATAGCAAAGATCTATACAAGACTATCAGTACCAAACTCAGTTAGAAAGTTAACTGAGAAATTAGCTGATAATATGACTGATCTTAAAGAGTTTAAAAAGTTAAAGCCCCGTCAAATTTTAGATTTAATTTATAAAATGGATTTATTTAGGAATCCAGATGTGCTGATTGATATCATCAAGATATTGGAAGCATACAATGAAGGCCAAGCTAAAAAATATAAGTCAGTAGGCAGCACTTTAAAAGCACTGCAAAAATACCTCAAGCATCTTAATAAACTAAATCTTGGATTAATTAGTCAAAATAAAACTAATCTTGATATTAAGGCGTCAATTTATGAAGCGCGCCTTCATGTATTAAAAAAGTTTATTTAAACTTCTCTTGTTAGGTACTGTATTTTTGAAATTCTTTTTGTGACAAAAGCAGTTTTTTTGTTTAGCTTTGATACTAAAATAGTTTGCATGCCTATCATGTGCGCTGTTTTTAAATTAGCAAGATCATCTTCCACCATCACACATTGATTAGGTCTTTTTCCAAGTTGCTTTAGAATTTTCCTAAATGCATAGAGAGAAGGCTTAGGGTTATAGTTGGTAGATTCAATGCTGTAGATCCCTGAAAAATATTTTTGAATACGAAGTGCTTTGATAACAGCCATTGCATAATGTAGTGGCGCATTTGTAAAAACAATTTTTTTGCCTTTAAGTTTTTTTAATGTATTTTCTAGAGCATGAGATTGTTTTACAAACTTGGATAGTTCTTCTGCATCATGTGTGTTGAGTAAAAACTCTTGTGGATCCACACCATGATTTTGAATGAGACCTTTTAAGGTCGCACCATATACCTTCCAATATTTATCTCGAAGTTGGTGCGCATCGGCAAGGCTAATGTTAAGTTTATTACTAACATAAGCCGTCATAGACTGATTTATTCTTGGGAATATTTTAGAGCTTGCGTCGTGTAGCGTATCGTCTAAATCAAAAATCCAAATTTTTGACAATTATTTTGCCTTAATTAAAGTGCCCACACCCTCATCGGTTAACACCTCTAATAAAAGTGCGTGTTGCACTCTGCCGTCAATAATATGCACACTCTTCACACCACTTCTGGCAGCGTCTAACGCCGAACTTATTTTAGGTAACATTCCGCCAGATAAAGTACCATCTTCGACAAGCTTATCTATCTGGTTTGGTGTTAAGCCTGTAAGAAGTGAGCCTTTTTTATCCAAAACACCCGGTGTATTCGTAAGTAAAATTAATTTTTCAGCATTTAATACTTCCGATAGTTTGCCTGCGACAAGATCTGCATTGATATTATAAGTTTCGCCACTTATCCCTACCCCAATTGGCGCTATGACAGGAATGAAATCACCCTCACCTAGAAAATTAATAATGCTAGGATTGATTGATGCAATTTCACCTACATGACCTAGATCGATCGTTTCTTTTGGGTCTGCGTCATTTTTAATAATGAGTTTCTTTGCATGAATAAAGTTGCCATCTTGACCTGTCAGTCCGACCGCTTTACCGCCATGCCTATTAATAAGATTGACGATCTCTTTATTGACTTGACCACCCAAAACCATTTCGACAACATCCATAGTTTCGTTGTCGGTAACTCTCATGCCTTGAATAAACTCTCCTTTTTTACCTAGCTTATCAAGCTGTTCATCAATTTGTGGACCGCCACCATGAACTACCACTGGGTTCATACCGACTAATTTTAAAAGTACGACATCGCTGGCAAAGGACTGCTTTAAATTTTCATCGACCATAGCATTACCACCGTACTTAATTACAATGGTTTTACCAAAGAATTTTTTGATGTACGGCAGAGCCTCACTTAATATTTTGGCTTTGTATTCTGGTTTAATGTCGTTACTCATTTATCTACCTATCTTTTTCTAAGATTTTAAAGCTTTTTAATAAAAAATTTTGAATTTCTTTGAGGCTGATAAGATTCTAATCTTTCTTTAGGAAGCTTCTCAATACTCTCTTCCTTAAACCCCTTCTCGATGAACCAATGCTCAGTTCTTGTGGTTAAAGCAAAAAAATATTTATATTTTTTATCTCGCGCAATACTCTCACAGTAATTATAAAGTTTTGAACCAAAGCCCTTTGATTGATAATTTTTATTAATAGCAAAACATGAAAATTCGACATGATCGATGTAAGGATAAAGCGCAGCACAGCCAATAATTTTATTATCATGTTCGATCACAAAGAAATTTTCTATCTCATGATCAATTCTTTCTTTACCTCTTTTAATAAGATAGCCTCCAACTTCTAGAGGGTTAATGAGTTTATGAATACCTTTAACATCATTATGTGTGGCGGGTCTAATTGAATCGAGCGCTTTCTCGGTAATCACAGTACCTACACCCTCATCGGTAAATAATTCCTGGAGGATTGCACCATCAATATGCCTATTAATTAAATGAATTTTGTGAATACCTGCTTCGGAAGCTTTTATGGCAATCTCTAATAGATCTAATTCATTTGTGCTAATGTTAATGAGGTCACGCTTTTTAGGGTTATTTTTTTCAATGCTCTTATAAAGATTAATAGCTTTCTCTAACGTCATTTCATGAAGCAATTCATTTCTTAAATTAAAGATACCATCCGAATCAATCAGAAGAATAAGTTTATCTGCTTCTAATGCTATCGAAGTTTTAAGCGCAACATCTTCCATTGTGAGATTGAATACTTCACCTGTAGGTGAATACCCAATAGGAGATATTACAACCAATTCTTTATTTTCTAATTTTTTCTTAATGGCAGCGCTATCAATTTTTCTTACTTCCCCTGTATGTTGCATATCCACACCATCGATGACGCCTAGTGGTTTGGCTGTTATAAAATTTCCACTCGAAACTTTAATGTCGCTTCCTGCCATGGGTGAATTTAATAAACTTGAGGAGAGTGTCGATTCAATATTAATTTTGATAAGGCCATTAGCTTCTTTCACCCCCTCCATAACAAAGTCGTCTGTCACACGGACATTTCTTACGAGTTGGGTAAAGATTTTCTTGTTCTTGAGTTTCTGATCAATCTGGGGTCTTGCCCCATGAACTAGAACGATTTTGACGTTTAAACAGGTTAATAAATTGATGTCATGCGAAAGGGCAGTAAATTGATTTTCATCGAGAAGCTCGCCACCAAAAGCAATCACAAATGTTTTATTGCTAAAGGTGTTGATGAAGGGCGCAGCTAATCTAAACCACCTTGCGAATGTTTGACTATCTAATTTTGGGATAGGATGGATGGCTAAGTTATTCTCAAAAAGACTCGAAGGTGCGCAGTTGAGAGCCTCACAAATTTTTAAGAGTTGTGCTTCGCTGACATTTTGCTCCCCTCTTTCTATTCTGGAAAGATTACCAGGGTCGCTCATAATGTTTTGCGCGAGTGTTTGAAGAGTGACCCCTAAGGACTTTCTTCTTTTTCTAATGGCTTCGCCGAGAGACATAATTTAATAATTTGTTTAAAATGCATATTTTACATACATTTTTCACAAAAATATCAAATTTTTTGCGTTTTATGCAAAATCACCCCATAAATTTTGCATAATGGAGAGTGCCACAATGGATGCCGTTTCTGTTCTTAAAATGCGCTCACCAAAATTCACCGGGATAAAAGCGCTATGGGAAGCTAAGGCCATTTCTTTTTCTGAGAAGCCTCCTTCAGGCCCCACCATAAAAATAATAGAGGAAGGCTTTTGATTTAGATGATTAATATTTTGTGCCTTGACTGGCGTGAGAATTAATCGCAAAGTCTCAGTTTGCTTCTCTTGATCACTAAGCCATTGGCTTAAGGGAAGAGGGCTTAAAATTTTTGGAATAGCACTTCGTCCTGTTTGTTCACATGCTGCAAGAGCCACCGTTCTCCAGTGCTCCAGTTTTTTATCTGCTCTTTCACGATCCAGCTTAACGATTGATCGCTCAGTAAATAGAGGTTGGATGGATTGGATGCCAAGCTCAACCGCTTTTTGAATAATCCAGTCCATTTTGTCGCTTGCAGCAAGACCTTGCGCAAGGGTAATGGTTAAAGGGGACTCATGATTGACTTCATACTTATCAATAATTTCAACAAGTGTTTTGTGTTTAGTGACTTCAGCCACCTTAGCAACATAGTCAAAACCATCACCATTAAAAAGCGCGAATTTATCGCCCGTTTTAAGTCTTAAGACTTTAGTTGCGTGAATATGGGTTTGTGAACCTAACTCAACGACTTGTTTGAGTTCTAGGTTTTCAGAGTGGTAAAATCGATTTTCTTCCATAGTTAATTTTATTTATTAGGTAAGCTATATTAAGGCATAAAACATGGCTAGTTTAAATACTCCTCTTTGTGATTTTGGTTGGAAAGCCATTGATTTTAATTTGGAAGGTGTAGATGGCACCTATTGGAGTTTAGAAAAAGCAAAAGGACCTTATGGTTTAGTTGTGATGTTCATATGTAATCACTGCCCTTATGTGAAAGCTATATTACCGAGGCTCGTCAAAGATATTCGTTTGTTAAAAGATTTAGGCATTGAAACAATCGCTATTCAGAGTAATGACTCCGTTAATTATCCAGAAGACTCATTTGAGAATATGAAATTGATCGCAGATCAATTTGATTTTTCTTTTCCTTACGTGATCGATCACACTCAGGAAACTGCCCGTGCTTTCAATGCGATCTGCACGCCAGATTTTTATGGGTTTAATCGTAACTTAGAATTGCAGTATCGTGGACGTTTTGATGCTACCGGCCGTGGCGAACCACCTCCAGATAACGCGCGAGATTTATTTGAAGCCATGAAGCATATTTCGGAAAAGCAAGTAGGGCCCTTAGAGCAAAAATCTAGCATCGGTTGTTCGATTAAATGGCGAGAATGAAAAGTATTTGGATGAAATAATCAAGGGGCAAAAAGACCCTATTCACCTTGCTGAAAAGGGGTATTTAAGCAATAATTTAGGTAAAAATAACATCAATTTTTTAACTTTACATTTAGTAGACAAATATTCAAAAAATATTTGTAATGCTGTCAATTTCGGGAGGCAATAATGGCAACACGTCAAGATTTAGCTAACGCAATTCGTGCGTTATCAATGGATGCAGTTCAAAAAGCAAACTCAGGACACCCAGGCGCGCCGATGGGTATGGCTGAAATTGCAGAGGTTTTATGGAATCATCATTTACAACATAACCCTTCTAATCCAAACTGGGCTAATCGTGATCGTTTTATTCTTTCAAATGGCCATGGATCGATGTTGATTTATTCATTACTTCATCTCACAGGTTACGATTTACCGATGGACGAAATCAAAACATTCCGTCAACTTCATTCTAAATGTGCAGGCCACCCCGAATACGGTTATGCACCTGGTGTTGAAACAACCACAGGACCTTTAGGTCAGGGCATAAGTAATGCGGTAGGTTTCGCAATGGCAGAAAAATTACTCGCTAACCAATTTAATAAACCCAATCATAAAATTGTAGATCACCACACATATGTATTTTTAGGTGACGGTTGTATGATGGAAGGAGTTTCTCATGAAGCTTCTGCCCTTGCAGGAACATGGGGCCTTGGAAATTTAATTGCATTCTGGGATGACAACGGTATTTCTATCGATGGTCACATCGAAGGTTGGTATACAGACGATACAGCTAAACGTTTTGAATCATATGGTTGGCATGTAATTCCAAATATAGATGGCCATGATTTTGAAGCCATCAATAAAGCAGTTGAAGCGGCTAAGAAAATCACAGATAAGCCGTCATTAATTTGTTGTAAAACTATTATCGGCAAAGGCTCACCTAACAAATCTGGATCACATGATTGTCATGGGTCAGCATTAGGTGATGCTGAAGTTGCTGCTACAAGAGAAGCCATTGGTTGGAAGCACGATCCTTTTGTAATTCCTGAAGACGTATATGCAGGATGGAGCGCTAAGGATAAAGGTGCAAAAGCTGAAGCAGCATGGAACGATAAATTCGCAGCTTACGAAAAAGAATTCCCAGATTTAGCAGCTGAATTTAAACGTCGCATGAAGGGTGATCTTCCAAAAAATTGGAAAGCATCAACAGATGCCATGATTAAATCAGTAAATGAAAAAGCTGAAGTATTAGCGACGCGTAAAGCTTCACAAAACGCTATTGCGGCCCTTGCACCAATATTGCCAGAATTTGTGGGTGGTTCAGCAGACTTAACAGGATCTAATTTAACAAGCTGTTCATCTTTTCAGCACGTAAGCGGAAAGACACCAGGCAATTATATTTCTTATGGCGTTCGTGAATTTGGTATGGCAGCTATTATGAACGGTATGGCGCTTCATGGCGGCATACTTCCTTTTGGTGGCACCTTCCATATTTTCACTGACTATATGAAGAATGGTATGAGAATGGCAGCGCTTATGAAACAAAGAGTGATCTATGTGTTAACGCATGATTCAATTGGTCAGGGTGAAGATGGTCCAACACATCAACCAATCGAAAACACTTCAGGACTTCGTTATATTCCAAGAATGGATGTTTGGAGACCAGCAGATTCAACTGAAACTGCGGTGGCTTGGGTGGTGGCTGTTGAAAGTATTCATAACCCAACGAGCTTAGTCTTAAGCCGACAAAATACTTCGTTTACAAAAAGAACTGATACGCAAATAGATCTAATTCGCAAGGGTGGTTATGTCTTAGCAGAATCAGAAGGCGGCAAAGCAGATGTGATCCTCATTGCAACTGGATCGGAAATTGATCTTGCATTGAAATCACAAACAGCGCTCAAGGAGCAAAATATTAATGCTAGAGTTGTTTCTATGCCTTCAACAAATGTGTTTGATCGTCAAGATCAGGTATACAAAGATAGCGTATTAACTAAAGGGGTAAAACGTGTATCGATTGAAGCAGGCGTTACCGATTTCTGGAGAAAATATATTGGTCTAGACGGTGCAGCTGTTGGTATTGATACATTTGGCGAGTCAGCACCTGGTGGCGCATTATTTAAACACTTTGGATTTACAGTAGAAAATGTCGTTTCAACTGTTAAATCAATTCTGTAATTATTATTGAGTAAGTTGAATAAGGCATCTCAAATTTGAGATGCCTTATTTTTTACCGAGGAAATCTTTATGGCAGTTAATTTAGCAATCACAGGATTTGGAAGAATTGGCCGTTTAATATTAAGAGCGATTTATGAAACAAATCGTCAAGATATTAAAGTTGTTGCTATTAATTCGAGTCGTGGCGATTCAGTTTCCAATGCGCATTTACTTAAATATGATAGTGCGCATGGAAGATTTAATGCAGAAATTAAGACAAATGATCACGAAATTATCGTGAACGACGACACTATTAAATTTTATAGCACCAGAAATCCAAAAGAATTACCTTGGGGCGATTTAAATGTGGATGTAGTGATGGAATGTTCAGGCGCCTTCACAAGTAAAGAGCTGTCAATGATACACATTAAACAAGGCGCAAAAAAAGTCATTATTTCAGCACCTGGAGGTGAAGATGTTGATGCAACAATAGTTTATGGGGTTAATCATCATATTTTAAAATCTTCAGATCAGGTAATTTCAAATGCTTCGTGCACAACAAATGGATTAGCCCCTATTGTTAAACCCTTGCATGATAAATTAGGTATTGTAAGTGGCCTAATGACAACTATTCATTCATATACAAATGATCAATATTTGAATGATCATTATCATAAAGACTCAAGAAGAGCTCGATCAGCAACGGCTTCTATGATACCCACGAAAACAGGAGCAGCAGAAGCTATTAGCTTAGTAATACCTGAACTTAAAGGTAAGCTTGATGGGATTGCTATTAGAGTGCCAACGCAAAATGTTTCATTAATTGATCTTACATTCATACCAAAGAAAGCAACCTCAAAAGAAGAAATCAATCGCATCATGAAAGAAGCGGCTAATCAAGGCAGTTTAAAGAACATATTAATTTACAATGATGAGCCTTTAGTTTCAGTCGATTTTAATCATACAGAAGCTTCTTCTTATTTTGATGCGAATTTAACTAAAGTAAGTGAAGACGGATTACTCGTAAAAGTCTTTGGCTGGTATGACAATGAATGGGGCTTTAGTTGCCGCATGATTGATACAGCCTTAGCTATGATGGCAGCTAAATAATATTTGATTAATGAATATCAAAAGATTAATTGATTTAAATCTTAAAGATAAAAGAGTTTTTATTCGCTCTGACTTGAATGTCCCTATTCAAGATGGGAAAATTACTTCCCCTAAAAGAATTCTAGCTTCTATTCCGAGTATTACATTTGCACTTCAAAAAGGTGCCAGTGTTATGGTGACGTCTCATCTAGGTAGGCCAGAAGAAGGAAAATTTAATGAGAATGATTCTTTACAGCCCGTAGTGGAGTTCTTAAAAAACCATCTTGATTATCCTGTTCGCCTTGTTTCGGATTGGATTAAAACACCCTTTGATATAGCTCCAGGCCAATTAATAGTTTTAGAGAATTGTAGATTTAATATTGGCGAGAAACGAAATGAAGACGTATTAGCAAAAAAATATGCTTCATTCGCAGATATTTTTGTCATGGATGCATTTGGAACTGCCCATCGCAAAGAAGCATCAACTTACGGTATTGCAGAACACATAGATATCGCATGTGCAGGTATTTTATTTTTGGCTGAACTAGAGGCTCTTGAAAAAGCCTTATTAAATCCTTCAAGACCGATGATTGCTATTGTGGGGGGCAGCAAAGTTTCATCTAAGTTAAGTATATTAGATACATTGTCTGACAAAGTTGATCAGCTCATCGTTGGTGGTGGGATTGCGAATACCTTTATCAAGGCAATGGGCTTCGAAGTTGGAAGCTCCATGTATGAAGAAGAGCTCGTTCCTGCAGCAAAAAAAATTATAGATAAACTATCTAAGCGAGGAGCATCGTTGCCTGTTATTTCAGATGTAGTTTGTGGTAAGAAGTTAGATGCAAATGAAAGAGCAATAACAAAAAATATTAAAGACGTTAGTAAAGATGACATGATCTTTGATCTAGGCAAAGACTCGGTAGATGTAATCGTGAAATGTATACGCAATGCAAAAACTATTATTTGGAATGGTCCCATCGGTGTATTTGAATTTGATCAGTTTGCAAAAGGCACCGAAACCATGACGCGAGCAATTGCAGACGTGCCAGCATTTTCATTAGCAGGCGGTGGTGACACTATTGCTGCGATTGAAAAATTTAACGTTGCAAATGATATTTCATATATTTCAACAGCAGGCGGTGCATTTTTAGAGTTTGCAGAAGGCAAAAAACTTCCTGCAATTGAAATCTTAGAAAGAAGATTTTGAATGTCTGAAAATCAATTAATAGCGACATCAATAAAAAGCCTCCCCTTGCTTCATAAAGGCAAGGTGAGAGATATTTATGAGATTGATGATAAACATCTATTGATTGTTACAACAGATCGATTATCTGCATTTGACGTTGTGATGAGAGAACCTATTCCATTTAAGGGATTAGTTCTTACGCAAATGGCTGACTTTTGGTTTAATAAACTTTCCTTTGTAGTTGCAAATCATTTGTCAGGAACTATACCGGAAAGTGTTGTAGCCGAAAATGAAGTAATTCAAGTAAAAAATCGTGCCATTGTGGCGAGAAAATTAAAAGCACTACCTATTGAAGCAATTATTCGAGGGTATTTATCAGGAAGTGGTTGGAAAGATTATCAAAAAACACAATCAGTATGTGGCATAAAACTTCCGCAAGGCTTAAAAGAGTCTGCAAAATTAAGTGAGCCCATATTTACACCTTCTAGTAAAGAAGCAGTTGGTAGACACGATGAAAATATTTCATATGAAGAATGTGAAGCGCGTATAGGAAAAGATATTACATCTCGCATTAAAAAAATTAGTATTCAGTTATATCAAGAAGCAGCTTCTTTTGCGCTTACGAAAGGCATTATTATTGCCGATACTAAATTTGAATTTGGTTTGGATGAGCAAAATCATTTAGTGCTGATTGATGAAATATTAACGCCAGATTCATCACGTTTTTGGCCGCTCGATCAGTATCAAGAAGGCGCTTCGCAACCAAGTTTTGATAAACAATTTATAAGAGACTGGTTAGAGAAAAGTGGATGGAATAAAACTGCACCACCACCGGCACTCCCAGATGATGTGATTAATAAAACAAGTGAAAAATATTTAGAAGCTTTTAGAAAATTGACAGGGCAAGATATTAAAAGGTAAAAATAAATAAGGCGCTTTAAAAAGCGCCTTTTAATTTAAACATTAAAATTAAAGAAGTGGCACAATTAGAAGCGCCACAATATTAATAATTTTAATAAGCGGATTAATGGCAGGACCTGCGGTATCTTTATAAGGATCACCTACAGTGTCTCCTGTAATAGCTGCTTTATGAGCCTCTGAACCTTTACCGCCGTGATTACCATCTTCAATATATTTTTTTGCATTATCCCAAGCACCACCACCTGTGCACATCGAGATAGCAACAAATAAGCCGGTAACAATCGTTCCCATGAGAAGCCCGCCTAATGCTTTAGGGCCTAAAGTTAAGCCCACAACAATTGGAATTGCAACTGGAAGCAATGAAGGTACAATCATTTCCTTAATAGCTGCTGTGGTTAACATATCAACTGCGCGAGCATAATCAGGCTTACCTTTACCAGTCATGATGCCCTTGATAGTTTTGAATTGACGTCTGACTTCTTCAACTACTGCTCCTGCAGCTCTTCCTACAGCTTCCATGGCCATCGCAGCAAAAAGGTAAGGAATAAGACCGCCAATAATTAATCCAATAATAACTAACGGGTCACTTAGATCAAATGTGGTTGCAATACCTACAGATTCTAATTTATGTGTGTAGTCTGCAAAAAGAACAAGAGCAGCAAGGCCGGCTGATCCTATCGCATAACCTTTAGTGACTGCTTTAGTTGTATTACCAACCGCATCTAATGGATCAGTTACATCACGAACGCTTTTAGGTAATCCAGCCATTTCAGCAATACCACCTGCGTTATCAGTAATTGGACCATATGCATCTAATGCGACAATAATGCCAGCCATACTTAACATAGATGTGGCAGCAACTGCGACACCATAAAGACCTGCAAGATGATGAGATACAAAAATTGCAACACATACAGACAACACAGGAAGGGCTGTTGATTTCATTGAAATGCCAATACCAGCAATAATGTTTGTTGCGTGACCTGTTTTGGAAGCACGTGCAACGTGCCTTACCGGCTCATAATCTGTGCCAGTATAATATTCCGTAATCCATACCAAAGCTGCCGTTAATACCAGACCTACAATGCATGCTTGAAATAAAGCCATAGATGAAACGTTTACATTTTGGATTGAAACGCCTTCAGGAAATACAAAGTTTGTTACATAGTAGAAAGCTATAAGCGAAAGTCCGCCGGCTACGATGAGACCTTTATATAAAGCAGGCATTACATTTTTCATTTTAGGAGTAGCTCTTACAAAGAAACATCCAACAATCGATGTCACGATAGAAACTGCGCCTAACAGAAGTGGATAAATAATTCCGTTTGCACCATTGTTTGTAATCACGAGCCCGCCAAGCAGCATGGTTGCAATTAAAGTTACCGCATAAGTTTCGAATAAATCTGCTGCCATACCTGCGCAATCACCAACATTATCACCGACGTTATCTGCAATCACAGCAGGATTTCTTGGATCATCTTCTGGAATACCAGCTTCAACTTTACCCACTAAGTCGGCACCTACATCAGCGCCTTTAGTAAAGATACCGCCACCTAAACGGGCAAAAATTGAAATAAGTGAGGAGCCAAACGCGAGCCCAATTAGAGGATTTAAATTAGTTGCTTCAGCACCACCCAGGTACATATAAAAACCTGTGACACCAAGTAAACCAAGACCTACAACTAAGAGACCTGTAATAGCGCCACCTTTGAAAGCAACATCAAGAGCCGGAACGATACCTTTTGTGGCTGCTTGCGCTGTTCGAACATTAGCCTTAACGGATACGTTCATACCAATAAATCCGCAGGCACCAGAGAGAAATGCGCCAATCACAAAACCTATTGCGGTATCTTTTGATATGAAGATACCAATGAGCACAGCTAAAACGATACCTACAATTGAAATAGCTTTATATTGTCTTGCAAGATAGGCTTTAGCACCTTCTTGAATGGCAAGAGCAATAGCCTGCATTTTTGCATTACCTGCAGGAAGTTTAAATATCCAGGCGCTCATGACCGCACCATAAAGAATTGCTAATAGCGCTGCACCAATAATAAGGTTAAGTTCTGACATACATTCTCCTAAATTTTGGAAATCTTAAAAATAAAAAACTTAAGCAATAAATTATCACATTGAATAACTTTGTCACTATAAAACTATATCTTTTAATTAAAGATTACCCTGTAAAAAGCATTGACAAGCCGATTAAAAATAATAGACAGGCAAATAGTCTTTTTAAAGATAAAACAGAAATTTGATGAATCCATTTTGTAGCGAGCCTCACAAAAATGAGGCTTGATGAGGTAATTAGTAAAAGACCAGGCAAATAAATATAACCAATGCTGAATTCTGGCAAATGGTCGACATGTAAGCCATTTTTTATAAATCCAAATGTGGCACCTAAGCCTATAAAAATAGCTAAAGAGCTCGAAAGTGCAACAGCAAGTCGTGGATTAACTTTATGGTAAATAAAATAAGGAACAAACATCGTGCCGCCCCCAATCCCAATGATTGTTGAAATAGAGGCTATGATAAATCCATAAAAGTTAGCCAAAATAAAGGTTGGTAATTGAACTACACTTTTTATTTTTGGCGATTTAGCGATTTCATAAGCAGCAATAAAAGTATAGATAATGAATGAATGTTTAATAAATGTAATATTTAAATGCGGGATGATTAAAGCCATGACAGAGGCGCCTAATAAAACGCCAGGAATATAATTTACTACTATGAACCAGTCCATATTATTTCTTTTTTTATGAAAGTAACTCGACATCGCTGCTGTAAAAATAATCGATGCGAGTGACGTCCCAATAGCCATTAATATGGCTTGATTAAATGCGACATCATGAAAATGCATTAAAACAAAAGTAAGTGCCGGTACAATAATAAGACCACCACCAATACCTAGGAGGCCTGATAGAATTCCTACGAAGCTGCCAGTGAGTATAAGAATAATAAGTTCAGTCATTATCTGCATGATGCTTAATGAACTTAATGAGACGAAGTTTTAAAGGCGACTCCTCAAGATGATTTAACAAATTTTCAAAAGCAAGCTTGGCTTGAGCGGGAATACTTTTTGACCTTAAAGGGGTAGCTTTTGAATTCTTAATAATTAATTTTATTTTTAAGGATTTAATTGGGTTGGCATAGGGCATTTCTTTTTGAATCGACTCATTTAGATCTCTGACTAGTGTGGATTCAATAAATTTTAATTTACTCGCAATACCACTATTTTCAACATATACAGTCAAAACATCATTTTGAATTCCCCCAACATGAGAGAGAGAGGATAATTTACTCGGTGCTTTCATGACCCATAACTTTTGATAGCTAGAAATAGAGCGATTTTTCTCTCTTATTAGGGAAAATACTTCACTTTCCAAAAGCTTGTTCACAGGCTTCATAAGTTATAATTATCTATTATTTAGGCTAAATTTTAGAGCTCAATGCGAATTATCTTTGTAACAAATAGTACATCAAAGCCAAAAAGTATCCATGCAATGACTTTTATTGCCATAATCTTTTTGCTATTCATCGCCCTCATTCAGGCTATTAACTGGCTCGACTCAAAATATAACGGCGATGTTGAAGAAAAAAAATCATTAATAAACCTTAAACTTGACCTTAACTTAGGCAGTTTTCAAAAGAATTTAGATATCTATGCGATTCAAATCGGCGAGCTTCAGGCAAGACTGATGCGTATTGATAACCAATCCCAAAGACTTCAAGATTTTTCTAAAGAAAAATTGAAGCCAAATCAAAAGCTACCCAAAGCCGACCCCGCTAAAGTGCCAGGTCAAGGAGGTCCCTTCGTCAGCGAGAAAAATTTTTCTGAGTCTGAGCTTCAAGCCTTTATTAATCAATTGACACTTGATATTGAAAAACACGAAGAGCACTTCAATAATTTAGAGGCTATTTATTTAAAGCAAACCGTATTGAAAGATACTTTGCCTAATGCAACGCCCGTGAATGCCCCTTATAATTCATCTAGTTATGGCTGGAGAGTTGATCCTTTGTTGGGCGTGAGAGCGTTTCATGAAGGATTAGATTTTAGTTCAGAGGTCGGTCAGCCTATTAAGGCGACGGCTGCAGGCATTGTGATTGCTGCTGAAGTTACTCCAGAATATGGCAATATGTTACGTATTTCTCATGGATCTGGCCTTGAAACGCGATATGCGCATGCATCCAAATTATTAGTTAAAGAAGGTGATCGTATTAAAAAGAATCAAGTTATAGCGCTTGTAGGTAATACTGGAAGATCCACAGGGCCCCATCTCCATTACGAAATTAGAATGAATGGCGAATCACTTGACCCTCGAAAATATCTTAAGTATTAATTATTTCAAACACTCTCGATTAAGAATATTCATATTATGTTAAAGACCATTGTTAATAATTTATTTGGAAGTAGAAACGACAGGCTGCTAAAAGAATACGGCAAAAAAGTCCAACAAATAAATGCGCTTGAAGATGCTACAAAGAAACTTAGCGATTCAGCACTAAAAGCCAAAACTACAGAATTTAAAAATCGCCTTAAGCAAGGACAAGCGCTTGATGATTTATTAGTTGAAGCTTTTGCCGTTGTGAGAGAAGTAAGTCGACGCGTATTAGAAATGCGTCATTTTGATGTACAGCTAGTTGGTGGCATGGCACTTCATAATGGAAAAATTTCAGAAATGCGAACCGGCGAGGGTAAAACGCTTGTTGCAACATTACCCACTTATTTAAACGCACTTGAAGGTAAAGGTGTTCACGTGATTACTGTGAATGATTATCTTGCAAAACGAGACGCAGAGTGGATGGGTCAGATTTATAGGTTCTTAGGGTTAGAGGTAGGTATTAATTTATCTAACATTTCAGGCGACGAGAAGAAAAAAGCCTATGAAGCCGATATTACATATGGAACGAACAATGAGTTTGGCTTTGATTATCTGAGAGATAACATGATCTTCTCTAAAGAAGAGCGAGTCCAAAGAAAATTACATTATGGTTTAGTCGATGAAGTAGATTCTATATTGATTGACGAAGCAAGAACGCCCCTCATCATTTCTGGGCAAGCTGAAGACAATGTCGATCTTTATACTAAAATTAATGTCATCGTCGGCAAGCTTTCAAGACAAAAAACTGAAGAAGAAACTGGTGATTACTGGGTTGACGAAAAAGCACATCAAGTGGTTCTTTCAGAAAATGGCCATGAAAATGTTGAAAAACTATTGATCAAGGCAGGGCTTTTGTCAGAACAGTCGAGCTTATATGATGCTACAAATATTTCACTTGTGCACCACATCAACGCATCCTTAAAAGCACGGAATCTTTTCAATAAAGATCAACACTATGTCGTAAAAGACAATAGCATCATCATTGTGGATGAGTTCACCGGAAGAATGATGCCTGGTCGGAGATGGTCAGAAGGCATTCACCAAGCTGTCGAAGCTAAAGAAGGTGTTGAGATACAAAAAGAAAATCAAACATTAGCATCGATTACCTTCCAAAATTATTTTAGGATGTATCAAAAATTATCTGGCATGACAGGGACTGCAGATACTGAAGCCTACGAATTTAACCAAATTTATGGTTTAGAGACGATTATTATTCCTCCTCATCGTATGACGCAAAGAAAAGATATGATGGATAAAGTCTATCGCACTTCACAAGAGCGATATGAGGCAGTGATTGAAGACATTAAAGTATGTCAAAAAGAAGATCAACCCGTTCTTGTGGGTACAACTTCAATTGAAAATTCAGAACTTATTTCTGAATTACTTACAAAAGCAAAATTAAAACATCAGGTATTGAATGCTAAACATCATGAAAAAGAAGCGCATATTATTGCGCAAGCTGGTCGTCCAGGGATGATTACGATTGCAACAAATATGGCGGGACGCGGAACAGATATTGTGCTTGGTGGCAGTATTGAAGCTGATATTCATGAAATTAAGTTGAATGACAAACTGACCGAAAGCAAAAAAGAAAAAGAAATTAAAATGATTAAAGAAACATGGAAAGAACAAGGCGGTTTGGTTGTTAAAGCAGGCGGCCTTCATATTATTGGTACTGAGAGACATGAATCTCGGCGCGTAGATAATCAATTACGAGGTCGTGCAGGCAGACAGGGTGATCCAGGCTCAAGTCGCTTTTACTTATCACTCGAAGACTCACTATTAAGAATATTTGCTTCTGACCGAGTGTCAGCCATTATGGAAAAATTAAAAATGCCTGAAGGTGAAGCGATTGAGCATTCATGGGTTACGAAGGCTATTGAAAATGCACAAAGGAAAGTTGAAGGTCGAAATTTTGATATTAGAAAACAACTTCTTGAATACGATGATGTTTCAAATGATCAAAGAAAAGTGATTTATGAGCAAAGAAATGAATTACTTGATTCTGATCAAACAAGTGAAACCATTTCGGCAATGAGGGGGGATGTGATTCGAGGTCTTATGCAAAGCCATATACCGCCAGGCAGCATGGAAGATATGTGGGATATTTCATCTCTAGAAAAGATTTTATTCTCTGATTATGGCTTAAGTTTGTCTATTAAGGCATGGGTAGATAAAGAGCCTCAGATTGATATAGAAGAAATCTATGAACGCGTGATTACAATAGCTAATAAGCTATACCAAGAAAAAGAATCATTAGTAGGTAAAGACGTGATTCGACATTTTGAAAAGACGGTGATGTTACAAAGTATCGATCATCACTGGAGAGAGCATTTGTCTTCACTTGATCATTTAAGACAAGGCATCCATTTACGTTCATACGCTCAAAAAAATCCAAAACAAGAATACAAAAAAGAAGCTTTTGAATTATTTGGCTATCTTTTAGATACTGTAAAAACTGAAGTTACGCGTATTACTATGGTGGTTAAAATAAAAAATGAAGCAGAAGTCGACGAGATTGATAAAAAAAATAAAGATGAAGTAAAAAAGTCATCCATAAAAAAAAATGCTGCAGAAGAAATTTTACCTAAAGTTGGTAGAAATGATCTATGCCCATGTGGAAGTAATAAAAAATATAAACATTGCCATGGCAGTTTAGAATAATTGAAAGAAGAGAATAATTTTGATTGAATCACCCTGTATCGGCGTCTGTTTTATTAATGATGAGCATAATTTCTGTAATGGTTGCTTCAGAAGCAAAGAAGAAATTACTGAATGGATAGCATTGAGCGACACTCAAAAAAAAGAGGTTATCCAACTCACTATTCAAAGACAGATCGATCTAATCTCTTTCTAGACCAAGCTCTTTTTCTTATATTCACATAAATCATAAATGACGCACTGTGCGCATTTTGGTTTTCTCGCAGTGCAAATATATCTTCCATGAAGAATCAATAAATGGTGAGCATTTTTCAAGAATACTTCTGGTGTTGATTTCATTAATTTTTTTTCTACCTGAAGCACCGTTTCTCCAGGCGCTAGATTGATGCGATTTGCAATTCTAAAAATATGAGTATCGACAGCTATTGCGGGCTCATTAAAGATAGTATTTAGAATAACATTAGCCGTTTTTCTTCCCACGCCAGGAAGAGCTTCAAGAAAAATCCTCTCTTTTGGCACAATCCCCTTATATTGAGTATGAATAATTTTCGCTGTTTCGAGTATATTTTTTGCTTTGGTTTTATATAAGCCAATTGTTTTTATAAAAGATTCAATAGCACTCAACTTCATCTGAGAAAGCTTTTCTGCGTTAGGGGCTTTATTGAATAACAAAAACGTTGCTTTATTTACTGATTTGTCTGTAGCTTGAGCAGATAATATGACTGCGATGAGAAGCTGAAACGGATTTTGATAGATAAGTTCAGTTGTAGGATTTGGCGTTACATTCGATAGCGCTTCAAAAATCTTAAATCGCTTTTGAGGATTCAAAGGGGAACCTAATTAACGTGCTTCGATATGATTTTTTAATGCAATGAGGCAAGCTAAACTAATAAAGGCTCCTGGGGGAAGTATTGCTAATAGAAATCCTTGGTAGTCACCAAAGAAATGCAAGACAAGGTTATTTGCTGACGGACCCAAGATAAGATCAATGCCGGATAACAAAGTGCCTTTACCAAAGAGCTCTCTTATTGCGCCAAGCATGGCTAGAACAACTGCTAAACCAAGGCCCATAAAAAGGCCATCGAAGAAAGAGGGTGTTGTTTTATTTTTCGCTGCAAAAGATTCAACGCGAGCTAGCACAATACAATTCGTAACAATCAGGGGAATAAAAATGCCTAAGGCTTTATAAAGTGGCTGAATAAATGCATGAATACTAAAATCAATGATTGTCACAAGTGCCGCAATGATAAGAATAAAAACAGGGACTCTAATTTCTGTAGGTATAAATTTTCTAATGGGAGATACAGAAGCATTTGATAGCGCCATGACGATTGCAGTGGCAATACCAAGACTCAAGCCGTTGATGACAGAAGTTGTTACTGCAAGTGTTGGACATAACCCAAGAAGCTGAACGACTCCAGGGTTTTGTTTCCAAAATCCATCTAATGCAATTCCTTTAATTTTACTCATGATGAAAATAACCTTTTTTTATTTTCTTTGACATAAAGAAGACTTTTGTAAGTAGATTTAATGACTGCTCGAGATGTAATTGTGGCCCCGGATACGTAGTCGAAACTACCACCATCTTTTTTTACCGCCCATTCTTTTTCTGTCATCTTGCCTAAAGACTTAAGATCAAAATTCTTAATCCACTGACTCTTTTCGATTTCAATATAATCACCTAATCCAGGAGTTTCTTTATGAATAATAACTCTCACACCGAGTATTTTATCTTCGCGATCAATACCCACAAGCGTTTTTATTTCGCCACTATAACCGTCAGGCGCTATCGTTTCAATAATTACCGCAATAACTTGATTATTTTTTTTAGCACGATAGACATCGATGTTTTTTTTATTGCCTATAAGGGGACTAGGTTCTACGGAAATCGTATCTTTTACTAAATTATTATCATAAAGATTAGACGGAATTACTTGATTTAAAAATGTACGCTTTGCTTTTGCATCACTTTCCTCAATGGGCGTTTTTGTGACGAAATAAGAAATGCTTAATGCAGTTGAAGCAAGTAATGAAAAAATAATCATGGCTGTAGCAGTGATTGAAACTTTTTTAAAGTGATCTTTAAACATACAGTTATTTATGACCAAAAATTCTTGGTTGAGTAAGGCTGTCTATTAGGGGCACAAAAATATTCATAAGTAATACAGCAAAAGCAACGCCTTCTGGATAACCACCAAAAATTCGAATAATGAAGACCAATAACCCTATTGCAATACCAAAATATATTTTTCCTTTGGGGGTTGTAGGACCACTTACAGGATCCGTAATAATAAAAAAAGCACAGAGTATGCTTCCACCACTCATGATATGAAAGAGAGGTGAGGCATACGTATCGGGCGCAATACTATAAAATATTAATGCTATAAAAAATAAGCTTGCTAAGAATGCAACAGGTAAATGCCATGAAATAATTTTTTCTTTAAGCATATAAAGACCTCCTACAAGATAGCCTAGATTCACTAAATCCAAACCTTTCCCTCCAAGAAAGCCAAATATTTTATTCTGCTGAATGATATTTAATGGCTGATTTAACGTGAGCTGGGTCTTTATATAATCAAGTGGCGTTGCAGAGCTCATAGCGTCGATTGTTTCTTTTGATAATAAATGGCTATTCATAACAATTTTGATTTGATCAAGCCATTCAATATGGTTCTCCATAAGATTTATAGGTATTTGCCAGTGCGTCATAATCGATGGGAAAGAGATAAGCAAAATGGCATACCCCACCATAGCTGGATTAAATAAGTTGTAACCAAGCCCCCCATAAATATGTTTACCAAAGGTGATACAAAGGAGCGTCCCTATAACAATAATCCACCAAGGTGCGATCGATGGGATAGATACGGCAAGGAGCCATGCAGCTACCAGACCGCTGCCGTCCAAAATAAATGGTTTGATAGGTAACTTCCTTATTGCAAGAATAGTGCTTTCAGCTAATACCACAGTGATTGACGCTAAAATGATATTCACAATCACACCCAGTCCGAATACATAGACATATAAAGCAATACCTGGAATTAAAGCGAGCAAAACTTTAAACATAATGACGCTGACTGAGGGAGCATCTGCAATATAAGGTGATCTGTTATCCATATTAATTTTTTATATTTTCTTGTTGGGTTTGTTTAACTCTTTCCATAGCAGCAGCAATCGTCAGTTTTTTTTCATCGTCTGAATTTTTTTCTTGAGCACCTAAAGCCTTTTGTGCATGCTTTTCAGCGCGCTCTTTTTTCTCTCTTTCTATTCTAGCTAGTCTTGATTCATTTCTTTCTCGAGCAGTATTAGCAGCTTCTTTTGCTTTATCTTGAGCAATGATCTCACTTTTCGCATACCTATAAAACTGCACAAGAGGAATGTTGCTTGGACAAACATAAGTACAGCATCCACATTCAATACAATCAAACAAATTGTAATCTTTAGCCTTTTCAAGTTGTGATGATTTTGAGAACCAGTATAATTCTTGAGGCTGCAAGTTGACAGGGCATGCATCGGCACATCGAGCACATCGGATACAAGGCATGACAGGTTTTGGAGAAGGAAATAATTCTGGAGAGCTTTCAATCACACAATTCATGGCTTTAGTCACTGGCACATTAATAGATGGTAAATCAAAACCCATCATAGGACCGCCCATAATAAATTTTTGTGTTTTATTTAATTTTCCACCTGCGGCCTCAATTAATTCTGATAAAGGTGTTCCGAATAGCGCTTCATAGTTTTGAGGATTTTGTACATTACCCGTAATAGTAACAATACGACTGATAGATGGCTCACCTAATTCGAGATATCTATAAATGGCCGCAACTGTTGCCACATTAAATACTTGAATACCTAAATCCACTGAACGTTTTTCCTTTGGAACTTCAATACCCATAAGAAGGTAAATGAGTCTTTTTGCATCGCCACTTGGATAAAGAGTTGGGACAATTTTTATTTCAATCGATGTTTTTTGTGCAGCTTTTTTTAAGGCTTGATAAGCCTCTATTTTGTTATCTTCTATACCAATCACACATTGTTTTGCTTGAAGAATAGTTTGGGCAATAAGGGTGCCTTGAATAATTTCATCAGCTGTTTCCCTCATAAACATGTCATCACAAGTAATAAAGGGTTCGCATTCTGCAGCATTAATAACTAAAGTTTCGATAGATTGGTTTTGATTTACTTTCAATTTCATATGTGATGGAAAAACTGCACCACCTAAACCTACGATACCTGAACTAGAGATCGCTTCAATTAAAGCAGCGCTATCTAATTTTTTCCACGCAATAGGTTTTTTTTCAATCCACTTATCTTTTAGATCAGACTCTATCGTGACACAAAAATCAGGAAGACCTGATGGATGAGGAATAATTTCTTCACTGATCTTTAAAATTGTTCCTGATGTTGGCGCATGAATAGCTGCCGAGATATTGCCGTCAGCCTCAGCTATGATTTGACCTTTAAGAACTTGATCACCTACCTTAACCTTAAGTTTCGCAACATGACCTACATGCTGCCTTAAAGGGAGTACTAATGTTTTTGGAATAGGCAATCTTGCAATAGGTAAGCTTGATGATAGCGATTTATTTTCATTGGGGTGAACACCACCGTTAAATTTAAAAATATTTTTTAATTCCATATATTTAGGCTTTACTAACGTTTTGAATGTTGTAGACAGGATATTTCCATTTCCACGATTGTGAGTTCTCAAGGACAGGCTCCATAGTGATGCAGTCGACAGGGCATGGAGGTAAACACAATTCGCAACCCGTGCATTCGCTCGCAATGATGGTATGCATTTGTTTTGCAGCACCTAAAATAGCATCTACTGGACACGCTTGAATACACAAAGTACAGCCAATGCAAGTAGACTCATCAATTAAGGCCACTGCTCTTGGTTTTTGTTCGCCATGTTCTTGATTAAGTGGTTTAAATTCCATACCCATAAGCTCCGCTAGCGCTTTAGCACCAGCATCCCCTCCTGGCGGACATTGATTAATATCAGCTTCACCTTTAGCAATGGCGGTTGCATAGGGCTTACAACCTGGATAGCCACATTGACCACATTGTGTTTGGGGAAGTATGGCGTCAATTCTTGCAACCATAGGGTCGCCATCTACCTTAAATTTAATCGCCGAATAACCTAAGACTAGCCCTAAGACAACAGCGAGAAAAATCATGACTAGGAGCGCTGTAATCATTAGCGATCCAAACCTGCGAAACCCATAAAGGCAAGACTCATAATGGATGCCGTAACAAGTGCTATAGCAGCACCTTTGAAAGGAGTAGGTATTTCAGCGCCCTCTAAACGCTCTCTCAATGATGCAAATAAAATGAGCACTATTGAAAAGCCGATACCACCCCCAAAGCCAAATAGAGCTGATTCGATAAGGGTATGACTTGATTGGGCATTTAAGAGTGGAATGCCCAATACAGCGCAATTAGTGGTAATTAGAGGAAGAAAAATACCTAAGAGTTGATGGAGTAATGGAAAGTTTTTTTCCATGATCATCTCAGTAAATTGAACAACGCCTGCGATGACCACAATAAATGAAAGTGTTCTTAAATAAACAAGGTCATTGGGCTCAAGCAAATAGTGACTAATAGCCCAGCTTGTCATTGATCCTATGGTCAGTACAAAAGCGGTGGCCGCTGACATACTGATTGAAGTTTCAAGCTTCTTAGATACTCCCATAAAAGGACAGAGCCCTAGTATTTTTACAAGCACAATATTATTAACTAATACAGTGCTGATGATGATTAAGAAGTAATGTTGAATCATAAAGTTAAATTATACGTTTAAAATTGTCGAAAAGTTCCTGACGCTAAAGTTCTCTGCATGTGACTTCTAATTCGCGACTAAGTTTTTTTTAGAGTTGAAATATACCAATAAATCTATATATCTTCAAAGAATAATGTTTTATAGTAATATAACTATTTAATATATATAGGGAGATCAATTTTTTTGGTGTTTAGCTATTTAAGTTAAAATAGCGACTTTACAAATTAATAGTCAATCTCATGTCACCTCAAGGTAGTATTGTTGCAATTGTTACCCCTATGTTTCCTGACGGAAGTCTTGACATACAAGCGCTTCATGGCTTGATTGATTTTCATGTCGAGGAAGGTACAGACGGTATTGTTATTGTAGGCACAACAGGCGAATCGCCTACCGTAAATTGTGAAGAACATTGCCAGCTTATCGAAACGACTGTTAAGCATGTGAAGAAACGAATTCCAGTAATAGCCGGCACAGGAGCGAATTCTACGCAAGAAGCTATCGACCTCACGAAAGAAGCTAAGCGCCTCGGCGCAGATGCATGTTTATTAGTAACACCTTATTATAATAAACCCAATCAAGCCGGGCTTTTTCAACACTTCGCTAAGATTGCAAATGAGGTCGCCATTGATCAAATTCTTTATAACGTTCCTTCCAGAACGGGCTGCGATTTAAAAAATGACACAGTATTAAAGTTAAGTGATATTCCTAATATTGTGGGTATTAAGGATGCCACAGGAGATCTGACCCGAGGGATTGATCTTATTAAAAGATTGCCAGCTCATTTTTCAGTCATAAGCGGAGATGATGCTACCGCTTTAACTTTTATGTTACTCGGTGGCACGGGCGTCATTTCTGTGACCGCAAATGTTGCCCCTAAACTTATGCATGAAATGTATGCTTGTGTCATGGCCAAACAGAATGAAAAAGCAATTGAGATTAACCAACAATTATTTTCACTTCACACTAATCTATTTATAGAGCCGAATCCAATCCCTGTAAAATGGGCACTCAAAACCATGGGCCTTATCAAAGAAGGTATTCGATTGCCTTTGGTGGAACTTAACCCAGAACATTATAAAACTATACAAACTGCCATGAAGGAAGCCCATATTCAATGAAATTACTAGCAAAAAGTAAATGGTTCTTCGCATTACCTTTATTCTTAGTTTTATATGGATGTGACAGTATTCCTTTTGTGGATCAAGTGACTCAGCCTGATTACAAAGCCACAGGAAGATCTCGCCCACTAGAAGTACCTCCAGATTTAACATCAGCGACCACAAATGACAGTTATGCAATTCCAGGCTCGACAAGCTATTCAGATTTTAAAAATGGCCAAAAACAAGATAATGGTCAGTCAAAAATTTTACCTAATCCAGAAGGTATGAAGATTGTAAAAGCGGGTGCACAAAGATGGCTTGTCGTTAATGCACCTGCAGAAAAAATTTGGCCAGTCATAAGAGATTTTTGGCTTGATATGGGGTTTGCTGTTAAAAAAGAAAATCCCGAAACAGGAGTAATGGAAACTGAGTGGATTAAGCAAGGCGACCTCAATATTGAAGAAGGAAAGAAAGCTGGAATTGATAGATTCGATGCATGGCTTGATGATCTTTCATCAGGACCGGCAAATCGTAAAAAATTTAGGACACGTCTCGACCGTGGCCTTCAAGAAGGTACGACTGAGATATATATGACGCATCGCAGTGTGGATGCAACTGATAGTGGGAAAGAAAAAGTGATGACACCTTATGGTTATGTAGATACTGGATATAAAAATGATACAAAAACTCAATCTGAACAAAAAGTAGATTCGAAAGATGATGAGCTGGACGCCGAAATTTTAAGAAGGTTAATGGTAAGGCTTGGTGTAGCAGATAAGCGTGCGAAAGAGATTATTGCTACCCCTGTCAATCAAAAGAGAGCTGAGATTAAAAAAGAAGCAGATGGAAGCTCATTTCTCGAAATTCAAGATCCATTTGACCGCGCGTGGCGCAGAGTTGGCTTGGCTCTGGATATTGTTGGCTTTGTTATTGAAGATAAAGATAGGTCAAATGGGATCTACTTTGTAAAGTATGCTGATGTCGATATTGATGACAGCCCTAAAAAGAAAAAAGGAGTATTAGATTCTCTTATGTTCTGGAGTGACGACGATAAAAAAGATAAGCAAAATAAAGACACAAGTCAAACTAAAGATAAGCCTTTATCTGAGAGGCTTAAATTCTGGGGCGGGAGTGATAAAGAAAAAACGAATCCAGAAAAACAATATCGCATCAAAATTGTTTCTCTAGACAATGGTGGCTCTCAAGTTGTGATTGAATATCAAGACGGCAAAAGAAATAATTCTTCCACCGCGAATCGAATTATTTCACTTCTTTATGATCAATTAAAATAAAGATGCAGTTTGCATCCTTAGGAAGCGGAAGCGCTGGTAATTCATTTGTAGTTAAGCAAAACAAATCGCTTTTAATGGTGGACTGCGGCTTTGCTATTCAAGATGTCGTATCTCGATTAGAACGCCTCAATGAAACCCCTGAAAGTCTCTCGGGAATCTTGCTGACTCACGAGCACGAGGATCATGTCAAAGGCGCGTTTAAATTCGCTAATAAATTCAAAATTCCCATATGGCTTTCATATGGCACTTTTAAAATGTGTGCAAAACATATTATTGAATCTTATGAAATTGATTTGAATATGATTGATAGCCACAATACATTTGAAATACAAGATTTTTTAGTCGAGCCTTTCCCCGTCCCTCATGACGCAAGGGAGCCTACTCAATTTACTTTAAGTAATGGCAATCATAAATTAGGCATTTTGACAGACACAGGTAGTTCAACCCCTCACATTGAAAAAGTACTACAAAATCTAGATGCGCTTATTATTGAATTTAATCACGATCTGAATTTGCTCGAATCAAGCGAATATACCTACAGTCTTAAGAAAAGAATAAGCGGTAAATTAGGCCATTTAGATAATCAGACAGCGGCCGATATTTTAGGAAAAATTCAATATAAGAAATTAAAACATCTTGTCGCAGCTCACCTTAGTGAAAAAAATAATACTGAAGACTTGGTTAAAGAGGCTATTGTAAAAAAAATAGAATGCGACCGTAATTGGATTAAGATTGCAACCCAGGCTGAAGGGACTTCCTGGCAAATCATATAAAAAAAGCCGGCTATAAGCCGGCTTTTTCACGTAAATAATAGATTAATTATCTATTATTTAGCTTCAGCAGCTGGAGCAGCTGGAGCTGCATCAGCAGCAGGAGCCATTTCTTCTTTGTTGCCGCAAGCAGTTAAACCAATAGCTAATAATAAAGCGATAAGTAGTGAACGTGTCATTTTTAATCCTTAAAATAGAAGTTGAATTTGGAGCCTATAAAAATGGCTTCCTACCATTATTTTACAATAAAAAAAGTAGAATGGTTATTTATTGTTAAATAAATCCAACGAATCCGGAGAGATATAAAGGCAGTAATATTATCCCCAAAGCGCTTAAATCTTTTTTATTTAAAGTGGATTCCAAAGAAATTTCTCGGTCATTGGCAAGGCACTTTAAATATGGAGTGTATTTTTTATCAATTTTTATATATTCACCATTTACATAGAAATTATTTTTTATAAAAAGCATCCTTGCTTTTGGATTGAGTCTTAATGTTTTACTAATAAGACTTTTTTCAAAAACTTTAAGGCTTAATGGCTTTTGCGCTTCGAAGATTGAGCTTTCTATGGGCTCAGAAAGAAATTGACCGATAAAATGATTGATTGAAGATTTATCCCATCGCAAACGATCCACTATACCCCTTATCGATTTAGTCATATTAGAGCTAATCTCAGCAGGATTTTTTTGAAGGGTTAAGTTTGGATCTTTATAAATTTCATTTACATTAGTAATTAAATGATCTTGAATAAAATCTAAAAAATTAGACTGAATCTCAAATGTCCCAGGCGCCCTAAAACCAATAGAATAAGTAAGGCAATCATCGCTTTGAGAAATGCCCCAATGGCCAATGTTAGGAGGTAAATAGAGCATATCGCCTGGCTTAAGTAACCATGAATTTTTAGATTTAAAATTGGTGATTATTTTAATTGGTGACTTCTTATCCAAAGTAAATTTTTTCTGATCGCTAATCTTCCATTCTCTTACACCTTGTGCCTGAAATAAGAATACGTCATAGGAGTCGAAGTGAGGGCCGACGCTACCTTTTTTTGTCGCATAACTAATCATAAGATCATCAAGACGTGCATAAGGGATAAATTTAAAAAGATTTAGAAATGATTCAGCAAAGGGGAGGTAATGATTAATATTTTGAACAAGGATTGTCCACGGAATATTTGTTTTTTTAAGTAAATCAGATCTTTTAAAAGGACCATACTTCACTTGCCAAATACCTTGCTTATGTTCAATAAGACGTGATATGGCCTCTTCATTCTGGGCAATTGTAAAAAGATCACTTGCTGTGACGGGGGAAACAAAATTTGCAATTGCATTTTTAATGAGTAGAGGTTTTTTTTGCCAATAGTTTTTTAGAAAATTATTGACGGATGTTTTTCCTAGAATATGAGTTTTACGATTTAATCGCATAATTTTATTAAGTCTTATAACTTCCTCAGTTAAAATAGTAACGTTATGAGCTACCAATTGATTCGTTCCCTACTATTTAAGTTTGATGCAGAATTTTCGCACGACTTAACCCTTAAGGCACTATCTCTTTCCAATAAAATCGGCCTATTGCGTTTATTAGAAGCCCCCCATCCCTCAAAGTTAAGGACTGTCATGGGCATCCCATTTCAAAATCCAGTAGGACTTGCTGCAGGGCTTGATAAAAACGGAAGTCATATCGATGCGCTGGGGAAGTTAGGGTTTGGCTTTATTGAAATTGGAACAATTACCCCAAGACCTCAGTTAGGCAATCCAATGCCAAGGTTATTTAGATTACCAGAGGATCAAGGCATTATTAATCGATTCGGTTTTAATAATGTAGGTGTCGATGCTGCAGTTGAAAATATCAGATTAAGTAATTATAAAGGCGTCCTTGGAATCAATATTGGCAAAAATTTTGATACGCCCATAGAAAAGGCGGCGGATGATTATCTTTTATGTATGAGGAAGGTCTATCAATACTCAAATTATATTGCGATTAATATTTCTTCGCCCAATACAAAAAATTTAAGAGATCTTCAGGAAACAAAAGCGCTTAACAGCTTATTAGTGGACCTTAAAAAGGAACAAACTAGACTTGCTGATTATTACGGTCGCTACGTCCCCATTGCCTTAAAAATTTCTCCTGATTTAACATCTAAACATTTAAATGCCATATCAAAAACTATGATTAAAAATAAAATTGATGGGGTGATAGCAACCAATACAACGATTAGCAGAGATTCTCTCGGCGATATAGCTCGCGGCAATGAATCCGGTGGTATGTCAGGCAAGCCTTTATTTAAATTGTCTAATTCAATTATTCACGAGCTCTATGAGAGACTTCAAGGTGAAATTCCGATTATTGGTGTAGGGGGCATATCTTCTGGAGAAGATGCCTTAGAGAAAATTAAAGCCGGTGCTGAGCTCATCCAAATGTATTCAGGTCTTATCTACCACGGAAGAAAGCTTATTCTAGACGCTTGTCGCTCTATTGGTTAGTCAGCTGTGCATAAGCCAAAATTATTCACTTACAGACGCTGTCCTTATGCAATTCGATCTAGGCTTGCTTTATATCAAGCAGGTATCGACTATGAATCTATAGAAATTTCACTTAAAGATAAGCCCGGAGATTTTTTAGCTTTAAGTCCAAAAGGTACTGTGCCTGTATTAGTTCAGTCAGATGGAAAAATAATAGAAGAGAGTTTAGAGATTATGTTATGGGCGCTTAATATAAACGATCGAGAGCATTGGGTTTTAAAAGACAATGACTTATGTCAAAAACTTATTTTTGAAAATGATTTTCATTTTAAAAAAAATTTAGACAAATATAAATATGCTGATCGATTTCCAGAGCACTCAAAAGAATATTATCGCTCTCAATGTGAAATATTTTTAAATGCATTAGAAGAAAAGTTAAAGTTTAAATTATATTTAATAGAAGACAGAATTAGTATCGCTGATATCGCAATCTTTCCGTTCATAAGACAATTTCGTTTAGTCGACGAAAATTGGTTCTTGAATTCTAAATACGACGCATTAAAAAAATGGTTACATGGTTTGATAAACAGCTGTATGTTTAAAGAGGTAATGAAAAAGAATTAAGATTCTTGTAATGCTGCTTTATTTTCTGTTTCAAAAATTAATTTTACTTTATCATTCTCGTCGATATCAATGATTACAATGCCGCCGTTAGTCAATTGACCAAAAAGCAGTTCATCTGCTAAAGCTTTCCTGATGGTGTCTTGAATAAGTCGTGACATAGGTCTTGCTCCCATACTAGGATCAAATCCATTTTTAGCTAAATATGATTTGAGGTTTTCTGTAAAAGTCGCGTCTACTTTTTTCTCGTGCAATTGATCTTCAAGTTGCATAAGGAATTTATCAACAACTTTTAGGATCACATCATGACTAAGTGGAGCGAATGATACCGTCGCATCAAGTCTATTTCTGAATTCAGGCGTGAATAGCCGCTTAATTTCAGCTTGTTCATCTCCCATTTTTTTAGATTGAGTAAATCCCATTGAAGATTTTGAGATTGATTCTGCTCCAGCATTTGTCGTCATGATAAGCGTGACATTTCTAAAGTCTGTTTTTCTTCCATTGCTGTCCGTTAAGGATCCATGATCCATAACTTGCAGAAGAATATTAAATATATCAGGATGAGCTTTTTCAATTTCATCGAGAAGAAGCACACAGTAAGGCTGCTTATTAACAGCTTCAGTCATCAATCCACCTTGCTCAAAACCTACGTAACCTGGAGGAGCTCCAATTAGTCTCGAAACAGCATGTCTTTCCATATATTCACTCATATCAATCCGAATCAATTCAATACCGAGAATATAAGCAAGCTGACGAGCAACTTCAGTTTTTCCTACACCTGTAGGCCCACTAAAAAGGAAGTTACCAATGGGTTTATTTGGAATGCCCAATCCACTTCTAGTCATTTTGATAGCACTAGCTAAATTTTCAATGGCTTTTTCTTGGCCAAAAATAACTGCTTTAAGATCACGCTCAAGATTTTTAAGGGCATGTCTATCATCATTAGAAATATTTTTTGGTGGTATCTTAGCAATCTTTGCGACCACTTCTTCAATCTCTTTATTTGTAATGACTTTCTTTTGTTTATTTTTTGGGAGTATTCTTTGTGCAGCTCCAGCTTCATCAATCACATCAATAGCTTTATCAGGAAGATGTCTATCGTTAATATATTTTGCAGAAAGTTCCGCCGCACTGTTAATTGCAGCAACAGAATATTTCACATTATGATGTTTTTCGAATCTTGTTTTAAGACCTTTAAGAATATTAATCGTATCAAGAATGCTTGGCTCTTCAACATCAATTTTTTGGAATCTTCTTGTAAGTGCGTGATCTTTTTCAAATACAGTTCTATATTCTTGATAGGTTGTAGCACCTATACATTTAATTGATCCATTAGATAGAGCAGGCTTAAGAAGATTAGATGCGTCAAGCGTTCCTCCACTTGCAGATCCCGCACCGATGAGAGTATGAATTTCATCAATAAACAAAATCGCATCTTTATGTTCATTGAGTTGCTTCATCACCGCTTTAAGTCGCTGTTCAAAATCTCCGCGGTATTTAGTACCGGCTAATAAGGCACCCATGTCGAGTGAAAATATAGTGGTATCTTCTAAAATGACGGGCACTTCTTTATCAACAATTCTTTTTGCTAAGCCTTCTGCAATAGCTGTTTTACCAACGCCTGCTTCACCCACTAAGAGAGGGTTGTTTTTTCTTCTTCTGCATAGCGTTTGAATCACACGTTGAATTTCTGAATCACGACCAATCAGTGGGTCAATTTTTCCAGCCAACACCATCTTGTTTAAATTAATTGTGTAACTATCTAACGCTTTGGCGCTTGAAGACTCTTGGTCACTTTCTTGTTCTATAGATGACTTATTAGTGTCACCCTCATTTAACTTAGAAACTCCATGCGCAATAAAGTTAACCACATCAAGACGTGTTACACCTTGCTGATGTAGAAAATAAACTGCATGCGAATCTTTTTCGCCATAGATAGCAACTAAAATATTTGATCCATTCACTTCTTTTTTGCCAGAAGATTGGACGTGAAGCATAGCTCTTTGAATGACTCTTTGAAAACCTAGTGTAGGCTGTGTATCTACTTCATCTTCACCAGAGATAGTAGGCGTATGGTCATCGATATATTGAGTTAATTCATTTCTAAGTGTTTCAATGTTTGAGCCGCATGCTTTAAGGACTTCTGCTGCAGAGGGGTTATCAAGCATAGCCAGAAGTAAATGTTCAACCGTAATAAGCTCATGACGCTTCTGTCTTGCGTCCATAAATGCCATATGTAGACTTACTTCAAGTTCTTGAGCAATCATAATTTAAGTTTAATCTATTCTTTCAATAATACATTGCAACGGATGTTGATGTTCTTTAGCATAGTTTAACACCTGATTCATTTTTGTTTCTGCGATATCTACAGGGAATATGCCGCATACACCTATACCCTCTGTATGTATTTTTAACATTATACGAGTAGCTTCATCAACACTTTTATTAAAAATACGCTGAATTGTATTAACAACAAATTCCATAGGGGTAAAGTCATCGTTAAGTATGATAACTTTGTACATACTTGGCAATTTAGTCTTAGTTTTCTTTGGACTAAGCTTTATGTCATCGGTTGCATTTATTTTTGGCATTTGCTAAACCCTAATGATTATTGTGATTAAAAAAAATAAAAACTCAAGCGATTCTTTGTGAGAATTTATAAAAATTTAAGAAAGAGGGTAGATTTTTATGCTCTTCACAATGCGATCATGCGATTGAAGAACTTCTAATGTATGGTTGGCTATTTTAAAGCTTGTGTTCGGTTCAGGGATATCTTCAAAGTATTCCAATACTAATCCATTGAGAGTTTTAGGACCGTCAACTGGAAAATGAAGATTGAGCTTTTTATTAAGCGTTCTTATCGTTACACTTCCATCTACAATCCATCCGCCATCTTCATCTTGACTAAATTTAGATGATCTTGATAGAAAATCTAAATTAAATTCACCCACTACTTCTTCTAGAATATCTTCTAGGCTTAAAAGCCCTATAAATTCTCCGTGCTCATTTACAATCAAACCAATTCTTTCTTGCTTATCTTGAAATTGCTGCAATTGATTATATAAAGGTGTGCCAGATGGAATGAAATAAGGCTCGGTAATTAGGGCCTCTAAGTCCTTTTTTGTAATTTTACTTAAAGCATCATGAATATTTAGCTGCTTGATAATTTTTTGTGTATCCAGAAGCCCCAAAATACTTTCAGGAGAATTTGTTTTTACTAATATTCTGCTGTGCTGAAAGGTGAGTAATTTCTGAATAATTTCCTCATCTGATAAATCAAAATCAATCGACTCTACAAAAGTATGGGGAATCATAATGTCATCCACAGTAATACGCTCTAGTTCAAATAAATTAAGGAGTATTTTTCGATGTTGGTTAGGAATAAACTGACCAGCCTCAGAAATAATACTTCTTAATTCATCCATAGATATGGCATGAAGATTATTATTAAAATCAATTTTGACGTTAAATATTTTGACAAAAGTTAATACAAAAAAGTTAACTATTATGACAATAGGATAAAGAATTTTTAAAAGAGGGTAGAGAATATAACTACAGAAAAAAGCGTATCGCTCAGGTTTCGATGCGGCAATGACTTTAGGTGAAACTTCACCAAAAATAAGAATTAAGAAGGTAGTCACTAAAGTGCCTACCATCAGAGCGATTTGACCTTCCCCATATAAGCGCACTGTAATCACGGTGACAAACATTGCAGAGGCTGCATTTGCAAATTCCTTACATAGCAAAATAACACCTAAAAGTTTGTCAGTCGAAGATAGAAGTTTATGTGTGAGTTTAGCTGCACGATTTCCTTGAGATACCAAATGTTTTAATCGATAACGATTAAGCGTCATTAAACTTGTTTCGGCAAGTGAAAAGAAAGCCGAGATAGCTATTAACGCTGCAAGAACGACAAATTGATAACTAAGGGATAGGGTGTTCAAAGTTTTAAAAAAACTTATGGAGTGATTTCTGGTGACGAGTTTTCTTTGGGTTGATCTTGAATAAGGTTGCGATGAGATACACCAAGCCACATGGCAACTGGACAGGCAACAAGTACTGATGAGTAAATACCAAATAAAATACCAATCGTTAGTGCAAGTGAAAAATTGTGAAGCGTTTCACCTCCAAAAAATAGCATTGAACACACCATAGTTTGCGTCATTAGGTGAGTAATCACAGTGCGAGACATTGTTCTGGTAATCGCATTATCAATAACTTCAACAACACTTGATTTTCGCATTTTTCTAAAGTTTTCTCTTACGCGATCAAAGACCACTACTGATTCATTGACTGAGTAACCTAAAACAGCAAGAATAGCTGCAAGAACAGTCAAGTTAAATTCCCATTGGAAAAATGCAAAGAAGCCTAGAATGATGATGACATCATGCATATTTGCAATAATGGCAGCAATTGCAAATCGCCATTCAAATCTTAATGCTAGGTAAGCAATAATGCCAAAGCAAACAAGAAGGAGGGCTAGCGCACCATTTGAATAAAGCTCGTCACCAACTTGTGATCCCACAGATTCAACTCTTTGAATTTTTGTATCTTTATCACTTTCAATAAGAGCCGCAGAAACTTTTTCTGATAATTGCGCTATTGATAATTCTTGTCTTAAGGGTAAACGGATTAATACATCTTTACTTGTGCCAAAATTTTGTACTGTGGCATCTTTAAGTTCAATTTTATCCATTACTTGACGAATTTTATCGATATCAGCTGGATGGGTATAACTTACTTCCATAAGTGTGCCACCCGTAAAATCGACACCAAGATTAAGACCTTTGGCGAGCAAGAAAATAATCGCCAATATAAATGTAATAAGCGAAATAGTCGTTGTTAATCGACCATAACTCATAAAAGGGATATCTTTTTTTATTCTAAATAATTCCATAATTTAATCTTTATCAGGCCTGTAAATTTGACCAATAGATAATTTATCAATTTTGCGGCGATAACCGTAAATAATATTTACCAGCGCTCTAGATACCAAAATAGCACTAAACATCGAAGTCAAAATACCTAGAACGTGCACTACAGCAAATCCTTTAATAGGACCCGTACCAAACATAAATAAGGCAAGACCTGCAATCAATGTCGTTACATTCGAATCTAGAATCGTATCGAAAGCTCGATCATAGCCAGCATGGATGCTTGCTTGAGGCGTATTTCCATTTCTAAGCTCTTCTCTAATTCTTTCGTTAATGAGCACGTTTGCATCAATTGCCATACCTAAAGCCAATGCAATTGCTGCTAGGCCAGGAAGGGTTAATGTAGCTTGGAGAATAGATAGTAATGCCACGAGCAGCAATAAATTGACAGCAAGTGCAAAAATAGAAACACCACCAAATAGCATATAGTAGATCGCCATCATCACTGATATAGCTGCAAATCCCCATAGCGTAGAGTGAACACCGCGCTTGATATTTTCTTCACCCATACTTGGCCCCACTGTGCGCTCTTCAATAATTTGCATAGGCGCTGCAAGGGCACCAGCCCTTAATAAAAGCGATATATCGGTAGCTTCTTGAGGGCTATTCATACCAGAAATTTGGACGCGACCACCACCAATTTCTTGCTGGATCACTGGTGCTGTGACAACTTCTGTTTGTCCTTTTTCAATAAGAAGGATAGCTAAACGTTTACCTACATTTTCGCGCGTCACTTGTTTAAAGATATTTGAACCTCTTCCATCAAGTGTTACATGAACAACTGATCTTCCTGATTGCTGATCTACGCCAGGACCAGCATCAGTAATTCTGTCTCCTGTAAGAAGCACATTCTTTTTTACAAGAATTGATCTGCCATCTCTATCTTTAAAGAGATCATCACCAAAAGGTGCGTTACCTTTCTGAGCGCTTTCTAAAGTCGCTATATCAGTTTTATCTTCATCGACTAATCTTATTTCTAGCGTGGCTGTTCTTCCAAGAATTTCTTTAGCCTTTGCAGTATCTTGAACACCAGGCAATTGAACAACGATTCTATCCAGGCCTTGTTGCTGGATAATAGGTTCTGCAACGCCTAATTCATTAATTCGGTTATGAAGTGTCTGTAAGTTTTGTTTCAGCGCAAATTCTTGAATTTTTTTCTTACCCATTTCACTCATGCTGATATCAAGCGCTTTATCTTTTCCTGAAGATGAGTCGTTTATCATCAAGTCTGGATAATTAACTTTAATCAATTTTTTAGCTTTATCTAATTCTTCTTGGCTATCAAACTGAATCTTTACGATTTCGTTTAATCTTGAAGCGCCGATATATGAAATACGTTCTTTTCTTAACGTCATGCGGAAGTCATTTAAATAGCTTTCAGCCGCCTTTTCAGCCGCAGCTTTCATATCGACCTGAAGGAGAAAATGAACCCCACCTCGTAAATCTAAACCCAGATACATTGGAATGGCACCAATTTTAGATAACCATGAAGGTGACTTAGAGACAAGATTTAGCGCAATCACATAATTACTGCCTAGAGCATTTTGAAGCACATCTTTTGCTTTGACTTGACTGTCAGGACTTGCAAACTTAATTTTAATGCCATTAGGTTCTTGCACAATACCATCAAAGGGAAGATTAGCTTCTTTTAAGGAATTTTCAATGGTGCCTAAAATAGATAGATCTAGCTTATCCGATGTTTTGGTTGTCTTTACCTGAAGAGCGGGAGATTCACCAAAAAAGTTAGGAATTGAATAGATAAGGCCAATAAAAATTGCAATTAAAACGAGGCCATATTTCCAT
>BJGS01000001.1:39743-51520 GCA_014190615.1 Methylophilaceae bacterium | reverse complement strand
CGTTAGGCTTAGAGGTATTTATTGGTGTTGAATTAATCAAACTAGAAGGATATCCGTTACAATTATCTTCATTATAGAGTTAATAAATAACTAAAGAGCTTTAATTGAAGAAATTTTTTTTATCACACAGACAAGCCCACTTAATTGCTTTTTTTGCAGCTTATTTTTTTGTTGCATTGGCATTAATTGTTCAAAAAAAATACAATCTAGAGCCTTGCCCTTTATGTATCACACAAAGAATTATTTTTATGGTCTTAGGTTTGCTTTTCTTAATTAATGCATTTATTAGACCGAGGGATTTAATAAAAAAAATATCTTTAACTTTCTTATCTGTCACTTCAATTATAGGTATGGTATTTTCGTTCAAACATATCTTGATTCAATCAAAAGCTATTGATGTTCCATCTGAATGTGGTGTGGATTTAAATTACATGTTTGAAAACTTTCCATTTTCAAAAGCTTTGAATTTGCTTTTTAAAGGCACGGGGGATTGCTCTCATATAGACTGGACTTTCTTAGGACTCACAATTCCTGAATTAGCTTTAATCGGATTTATTTTATTTTTTGTATATAGCGTTCTATTATTTCGGATGAATTTAAAGTAATGCAATTAGAAAATTTTATTGGTAATACACCTCTCGTAGCTTTACAGCGGATGCATGGTCAGTCAGAAAGCATGATCCATCTGAAATTAGAAGGTAATAATCCAGCAGGCTCAGTGAAGGATAGAGCTGCATTCTCTATGATTCACAACGCTGAATTAAGGGGTGACATTAAGCCTGGCGATACCTTAATTGAGGCAACTTCAGGTAATACAGGCATTGCACTTGCTATGGTCGCCGCTATGAGAGGCTATAAAATGATTTTGGTGATGCCAGAGAATCAAACGGTTGAAAGACGACAAACTATGAAAGCGTTTGGTGCAGAACTGATCTTAACTTCCCAAGAGGGAAGCATGGAGTTTGCAAGAGACACTGCATTAAAGATGCAAAAGGAAGGTAAAGGGTTTGTACTAGATCAATTTAGCAATCCCGATAATCCTAAGGCGCATTATGAAGGGACTGGACCTGAAATTTGGAAAGATACCAAAGGTCGCATCACTCACTTTATAGCGAGCATGGGGACCACAGGTACGATTGTAGGCACATCTCAATTTTTAAAAGAAAAAAATAAAGACATTCAAATTATAGGTGTGCAACCAGAAGAGGGATCGCAAATTCCTGGGATTCGTAAATGGCCAGATGCTTACTTGCCTAAAATTTATAATGCAAAAAATATTGACCGTATTGAATATGTGAGTCAACAACATGCTGAAGCCACTTCGCGAAAGCTTGCTAAAGAGGAAGGTATTTTTTCAGGGGCATCAACAGGCGGAGGCCTCTATGTGGCTCTTCAAATTGCGAAGGCACATAAAAATGCTGTGATTGTTTCCATTTGCTGTGATCGCGGCGATCGATATTTGTCCTCTAGTTTATTTTCAGGCTAACGTTTTGGTCCCTATTTTAGTTTTTGATATTGAAACCATTCCTGATATTCAAGGCATTAGATCTTTATACGCATTAGATAAGAATTTATCTGATGATAATGTAGTCAATGCAGCCTTATATAAAAGAAGACAGAAAAATGGCTCTGATTTTCTGCAACATCATCTTCAAAAGATTGTAGCTATCTCTTGTGTGCTTCGAGAAAGAGACCAATTAAAAATTTGGACACTTGGCGAACTTGATGACCCAGAAGAAGAAGTCATCCAACGTTTTTTTGATGGCATAGATAAATATACACCTACACTTGTTTCTTGGAACGGTTCAGGATTTGATTTGCCTGTTTTAAATTACAGAGCATTAATGTATGGCATCAATGCATCCAAGTATTTAGATATGGGTGAAATCGATAAGGACTTTAAGTGGAATAATTACTTAAGCCGATATCACACTCGCCATACTGACTTAATGGAATTTTTGGCGATGTTTCAGGGTAAAAATAATGCACCTTTGGATGATATTGCAAAGTTATGCGGTTTTCCTGGTAAGTTAGGTATGGACGGCGGCAAAGTGTGGGATACATACAGAGAAGGAGATATTCAATCCATCAGAGACTATTGCGAAACTGATGTCGCTAATACTTATCTTGTCTATTTAAAATTTCAATTGATCAAGGGGCTTCTTAATCAAAATGAATATGAAGCTGAAATTAATTTAATTAAAAATACAATTCAAGAATATCAAAAAGATTATTGGGATGAATTTTTGTCCGCTTGGAAATCTTAAACTTCCCAAATGCAAGACGATATTAAACCTAAAAAAAAATTAGTACTCGCCACAATAGAAAATATTGATCAAGAGGGTAGGGGGGTGACCCACATTGATGGCAAAGCTATTTTTGTTGAGGGTGCACTTCAAGGTGAGCTTGTAGAATTTGAATCCTACGTTAAAAAATCAACCTACGAAATTGCTTTTACAGAAAGAGTCATTCGGCAATCTAATTTAAGAGTGAAGCCTAAATGCGATCACTTCAATCGCTGCGGTGGTTGTTCTATGCAGCATTTTGAATTTCAAGCACAAATCGCCGCCAAACAAAGGGTATTTGAAAATACACTATCACGCATTGGTAAAGTAAAACCCGAAACAATACTCACACCTCTAGCAGGGCCTTCATGGCATTACCGGTATAAAGGTCGCTTAAGAGTTAAATTTGTGATTAAGAAGAACAAGGCGCTTGTAGGGTTTAATGAAAAAAGAACACATTTCATTGCAGATATTTCTAGCTGTGAAGTATTACCTAAAAATCTCTCTGATATTTTGCCGCAACTTCAAGAATTAATCACGAAGCTTTCAATTAAAGACAAAATTCCTCAAATTGAATTTGCTGCTGACCAAAATCACTTAGTTTTAGTGTTAAGAATCTTGGATGCATTAAATGATAATGACGAATTCCTTTTAAATACATTTTCATCTCAATACCCCGTGCAATTTTGGACGCAGTCAAAAGGACCTGAGACGGTTAAGCCTTTATCAAAAAAAGATGACGTTAAACTCTCTTACACCCTAAAAGAGTTTGGCCTTCAATTTAATTTTATGCCCTATGACTTCACGCAAATCAATCCATTTATTAATCAAGTCTTAGTCAGAAGGGCTATGAGCTTATTAAAGCCTTCCCATGATGATCGGATTCTTGATTTTTTTTGTGGCTTAGGAAACTTCACCTTGCCTATTGCAAGATCGGGTTCAAAAGTCACGGGGATTGAAGGCTCAACTTCACTCTTAGAAAGAGCAAAAGAATGCCGCGATGAAAATAAGCTAGAGAGCTTAGTGGATTATCAATGTATGAATTTATTTGAAATCACCAAAGAATTATTATTACAATTAGGTAAAGCGAATAAATGGCTTATCGATCCACCGAGAGATGGCGCATTTCAACTCGTTCAGCTTATTGATGATCAAATTAATCCTTCTTTGATTGTGTATGTGTCTTGTAACCCGGCTACGCTTGCGAGAGATGCCCAAATATTGGTAAATGAGAAAGGTTATAGATTAGATAAAGCTGGTATTGTGAATATGTTTCCACATACATCACATGTGGAATCGATCGCTTTATTTGTAAAAATGGAATCTTAAAAAATCATTTAATTATGCATATTAAAATTTCAATCTCAGAACAAAAGCTTTTTTTATATCGCGATGACAATACATTAGAGAGGTCTTTTATTGTATCTTCCGCTGCAAAAGGTATAGGTCAAAATAAAGGTAGTTTTTGTACACCTTTAGGCCGCCATAAAGTACGAGCAAAAATTGGTGAAGACATGCCTATTTATTCTCAGTTTGTGGGAAGAAGACCGACAGGGAAAATATGGAATCCATCGATGTCATTATCTAACCCTAAAGAAGATTGGATCTTAACTCGCATCATTTGGCTTTCAGGTCTTGAGGTTGGATTTAATCGTTTAGGTAACCAAGACACTATGCAGCGTTTTATATATATCCATGGTACTGACGAAGAAATAAATATAGGTAAGCCCACTTCACATGGATGTATCCGTATGGATAATCGAGATGTCATAGAGTTATTTAAACAAATTCAAATTGGCGATCAAGTCTTGATCAGTGAGTCTTAAAATCTTATATGTATAAAAATCAGTATCGATATTACGATCTTGTCATGGCAGCATTCGTGACCGTATTGATCACGTCCAACTTAATTGGACCTGCTAAAATTTCCCAAATTGAAGTACCTTTTTTTGGCATACTTACTTTTGGGGCGGGTGTTTTATTTTTCCCTATTTCATTTATTTTTGGCGACATCTTAACTGAGGTTTATGGTTACGCGGCTTCAAGAAGAGTGATATGGGCAGGTTTTATAGCCCTTGCCTTTGCATCCTTTATGGCTTGGATGATTGTGGCGCTTCCACCCGCCCCCTTTTGGAAGAATCAAGATGTGTATGAAATTGCTTTCGGTTCAGCCTGGCGAGTTTCTTTAGCAAGCTTAATTGCTTTTGCAGCCGGGGAATTTGCAAACTCTTTCGTGTTAGCAAAAATGAAAATTATGACCAAGGGCAAATATCTATGGAGCCGAACCATTTCTTCTACTATTGCAGGAGAAGCGATCGATTCTATTTTATTTTATCCATTAGCTTTTTATAACAGTGGCATTATTCCGAATGACAAATTGATTTTAGTTGTGATGGCACAGTTCTTTGCCAAAACATTAATTGAAGTTTTATTTACACCAGTCATTTATAAAATTATTGCTTTTCTAAAGAAGAAAGAAAATCTAGATTATTTCGATACAGATACTAATTTTAATCCCTTTATTTTTAAATAATATGGACGGCAAGCAATCAAGATGATGATGGGCCCATTAATGATCGATGTTGAAGGGCTTACCTTAACCGACGAGGATGTGACACGAATTACGCATCCTATGGTGGGAGGAATTATTTTATTTGCAAGAAACTATAAAGACGCTGCTCAATTAAAAACATTAACGGATGCTATTAGAAAAATAAGAGGCCATGACTTTTTAATCGCTGTAGATCATGAAGGTGGCCGCGTACAAAGATTTAAAGAAGGCTTTACTACTATCCCTCCTATGAGAAAGTTGGGTGAAATTTGGGATAAAGATTCTAATAAAGCCAACCACTTGGCTTTTCTGATTGGTCAAACTATCGCCACTGAATTAAGAGTGTTTGATATCGATTTTAGTTTTACTCCCGTTTTAGATATTGATTACAGTGAAAGCACAGTGATTCGAGATAGAGCCTTTCATGGAAATATTGAAACTATCAAAGCTTTAGCATCTAGCCTTTTAGAAGGTTTGAAAGAAGGTGGAATGCATGGCGTTGGAAAACACTTTCCAGGGCATGGGTATATTAAGACTGATTCACATTTAAGTATTTCTGAAGATAAAAGAGCGCTTGATGAGATTGAATCTAAAGATATGAGTATCTTTATTTCACTGATTAAGCAGGGATTAAATGCAGTGATGCCATCTCATGTGCTTTATTCTGCCGTTGATGAACATCCAGCAGGATTTTCGAGATTTTGGCTTAAAAGTCAATTAAGAGAAAAGTATCATTTTCAAGGGGCTATTTTTAGCGATGATATGAGTATGAAGGGCGCCATACTTGGGGGTGAAATGAAGGATAGGCTTCTAAAAGCCCTCGACGCCGGATGTGACATGGTCTTATTATGTAATAGTCCTCAATTGGTAGATGAGGTCTTGTCTCAGCTGCATTGGAAGATGTCGTCTGAAAGTGCCGAAAGGCTTCTTTCCATGAAAGGCTCTAAAGAACCTCACATAGCCTTAAAAGCCACACAAGAAAAAGGTTTCAAAGAGATGACAAGCCAGATTATGAACATGTAAAAAAATTCAAATGAATATTGAAACTATTTGGTAACTTATATAATCTATTAACTGTATTAAAAAAACTTTTAAGAGGAAAACATATGCAAGAAAATATAAGAATTGAAGCCCAGTCGCAATCAGTATTAGCGACAAATAAAGTACTAAGAAATACTTATGCTTTACTTGGTTTATCACTTATTCCAACAACGGTTGGTGCTTACATAGGTATGAGCATGAGCTTCGTATTTGCGCAACAACATCCTATTATGTTTGCCATTATGCTCATGGCAGGTATGTTTGGTTTGTTCTTTGCAATTCAAGCAAATCGCAATAATAGTATGGGTGTTGTTTTACTATTAGCGCTTACATTATTTATGGGTGTGATGTTAGGCCCAATTTTACAAGTAGCTTTCCATTTAAGTAATGGTGCTCAAATTGTCAGTCTCGCTGCAGGCGGCACAGCTGCAATATTTTTAACGCTAGCAACGATTGCAACTACCACGAAAAAAGATTTTAGCTTTATGGGGAAATTCTTGATGATTGGTATTATTCTTCTCATCTTAGCTTCTCTTGCTAATTTATTCTTTCAAGTGCCTGCGATGGCTTTGGCATTGTCTGGCGTTGCAGTCTTATTATTTTCTGGATTCATTCTCTATGATGTAAGTCGCATTGTGAATGGCGGAGAAACAAACTACATCATGGCAACGTTAGCGCTTTATATGAACATCTATAACTTATTTGTAAATCTACTTCAGTTATTGATGGCACTTTTAGGTAACAGAGACTAATAGTTTTTAATTGAACTAAAAAAAGCCGTAGTCTCCTACGGCTTTTTTCTTTTTGAAAGAAAGAAATCTTTAAGTATTTGCCCGCATTCCTTTTGAAGAACACCACCAATAGCTTCGGTATGATGATTAATTTCTTTGATGCTCATTAGGTCAATCACGCTCCCGCAAGCCCCCGTCTTAGGATCATTAGCGCCATAGATAATTTTTTCAATACGCGCATGCTGAATAGCCCCAACACACATAGCGCACGGTTCAAGTGTGACGTAGATAGAACAGCCTTTTAATCTGTAATTTTTGATAGTGTTAGCAGCATCTCGGATAGCTTTAATTTCAGCATGCGAAGTAGGGTCATGGTCGCTAATACATGAATTCATTCCAGTGCCAATGATTTTACCATCTTTAACAATCAAAGCACCTACAGGGACCTCATCTATGAATTCAGCTTTTTTTGCGAGCTCTAAAGCCAACCTCATAAATTTAATATCTTCATCCGCCATTAATTTTTTTACTTCACTTTTAAGTCAGATGCATAATTTTTGAAACGAAGCACTAAAATATAGAGCACTCCAATTAAAAATGCACCGCCTACCCAAATACCCATTTCTTCAAACGTCGGTGTTGAGTCTTGGACGGGGAGCACAATAAGCTTTCTGAGGAATAGCACCATTACGACTTCAATAAATGTTTCAACCTCTAATTTACTTCCGTTGAGATAGCGCATTTCAGCTGAAATCAAAGCTGATATAGACCATAGAAGCATTAAAGTTCCCAGCGCATGGATAAAGCCATGGATCAGATTGTGGGCATTTGCTGCAGTATTGATTTCGGCAAAGAAAAGCCAGGTAAACATAATGATAGATGTCGCCAAAGCCAGACCGATAATGATATGAGCTAATCCATTTAAATAAAGCATGGCTTTGATAGCAAATCGATTAATACCTTTAAATTCTGAAGGAAGTTCAGTTTGAATCATTAGATTGTCCTCATTAATTTAATTTGAAGTAAGTGAAAACTATCTTTATTATAGTGACAACTTTAAATATAAAGATAGTTTTCTCAATGAAAAAACCAGCCATTACTGAACAGCCTATTCATCCTCTTCTATCTGATAGATGGAGTTCGAGAGCTTATGACCCAACTCAACTTGTGTCTAATGAATCACTCTTATCTCTTATGGAGGCAGCGCGATGGAGCCCTTCTTGTATGGGAGATCAGCCCTGGCAGTTTATTGTTTTTCATAAGAAAGATGCAACATCTTGGACCCAGGCACTAAATTGTTTATCCATTAGTAATCAAAATTGGGCTATGGACGCTTCTATTTTAATTTTGGCATGTGCAAATCAAAAATTTTCACATAATGACAAAACAAATCGATGGAACCAACACGATACAGGGGCTGCCTGTGAAAATATATGCCTTCAAGCTACAGGTTTGGGTTTAGTGGCCCATCAAATGGGCGGTTTCGATGTAGAAAAAACCAGAGAATTATTTCAAATTCCTAGCCAGTATGATTTAATGTCTTTTATGGCAATTGGATTCCCACTTGCGCTAGAGAAAATAAGTGCTGAAGCATTAAGCAGAGAAAAAGAAGCTAGAAAACGTAAACCCTTAAGAGAAGTTTTTTATACCAATCATTGGGGCGAGCAGTCGTTATAGTTTTCTAAACTGAATATAACTAGGATATTAGATGGCAACAGTAAAGCTTACCAAAAAGAACTTTAAAAAAACAATTGAAGATGCTGATTTCGTCATTGTTGATTTTTGGGCGCCCTGGTGTGAGCCTTGTGTTGAATTCACCCCTGTATTTGAAGCGGCTTCAGAAAAAAATAAAGACATTATATTTGGTATGGTAGATATAGAAGCAGACCCAGAAATTGGTGAATACTTCCAGGTAGATAAAATACCAGGCCTTCTAATTATCAGAGAGCAAGCTGGGATTCATACTCAAATTGGTCAAATTGGTGCTTCAGCCCTTGATGAAATCATCAAGTGGGCTAGAGAACACGACATGTCATCAGTGAGAGATTATTACGAAAGAGAAGCCAAAGGCGAAATTAAGGCTGCCCGAGCAAAGTAGTCGGATCGACTGATTGACCCTGTTTTCTAATTTCAAAGTGTAGTTTTACTTTGTCAGTGCCAGAATCGCCCATCGTAGCAATTTTTTGCCCCCTCACAATCGCTTGCCCTTCTTTTACAAGAAGATCTTTATTGTGAGCATAAACAGACAAGTAAGAGTTGTTATGTTTAATAATCACGAGCTTTCCATATCCCTTAAGATCTTCACCGCTATATATGACTTTTCCAGGAGCGACTGCTTTAATTTCCTGACCAAGTGTTCCTATAATATCGATTCCCTTTTGCCCTTGCGCTTCATTAAAAAGATTTTCTAATTTACCTTTGGTAGGCCATTGCCAGTCTGCCTTATCTTCGGCTATGACAAGATTTGTAGTTTCTTTAGGTGCGACATTATTGTTAGCTTGTGATTGAGGCGTTGCTACTTTGTGATTATAAAGTTCGTCCGTATATTTTTCTCTAAAAGCTTTGGGACTATCTAGATTGATAACACCACCTGCCGCAGGTTTTGATTGGGGTGGAGCAGACGCTTCGGTATTTGCAATGGTATCTTCATTATTTTTTAAAGGTGTGGTGACAACATCTTCATTTTTTTTAATATCATTTGAGGCTGTAACCGGATTATTTGTTTTTACTTGATCAAATTTTATTTTATCTCCGGCTTTAATAGTGTAGGGCTCTTTAATGTCATTAGTTTGAGCAACTTCCTTGTAATAAAAACCACAATCTAGACTAAGACTATACAGCGTGTCCCCTGGTTTGACGATATAAACATCCGGACATGGCTGATTAGGATCCCTTTTAATTCTTGCTACAGTTTTATTTTTTTGTGATGTATTTGATTTTTCCGTTATTATTTTTTTTTCAATTACTGGAGCTGGCGCATTAGATGCACAACCAGATAGAAAAGAAAATAGCGCTACATAAACAATAAAAAAATTTAATCTCATTTAAAGTTATTCATCCAAGTTTTTAAGTCACTGATTTGGTTATGCCTTGTAAGGTCTGCATGAATTGGCGATACAGAAACAAAGCCACGATCAACCGAATAAAAATCAGTACCTTCTCCGCCATCATTCGGGAGTCCTGCAGCACCGACCCAATACAATGTATTCCCATCCCCATCTTGTGTTTTATTGACAGACTCAGCTTTGTGTCTTTTCCCCAGTCTTGTGATATGGATGCCTTGAATTCTTTCGAGAGGAACATCAGGCACATTAATATTTAATAGCATGGCATCTTTAGGTTTATTTTTTTGATAATGCGAAATAAGATCAATCGTAATTGATGCAGCTGTTTCAAAGTGTTTAGCTTCGTGCTGTGCCATTGAAATGGCAAAAGATGGAATATCAAGCAAGTATCCTTCCATCGCTGCAGCAACCGTTCCAGAATAAATTGTATCGTCACCCATGTTGGCACCATTATTAATACCTGAAATCACCATATCAGGCATCGTATCTAATAATCCCGTTAGAGCTAAATGGACACAATCTGTTGGCGTACCATTCACATGATAATAATTTTTTTCAACTTGCGTCACTGTGAGTGGTCTATCAAGCGATAAAGAATTACTTGCACCACTTCTGTTTTGATCAGGAGCCACAATAGTGACATTCGCTATTTTTTTTAAATAACTCGCTAGCATTTTAATGCCAGGCGCTGCATAACCATCATCATTAGATAAGAGAATGTTCATATTACGAACGGCTGACTTTCACATAAAATGTTGCACATAGGAAAAATATTACACTTAAAAAAACTTCGAGAAGCGCAATTTTAGATGATAGGCCTTGATCAGAATAGGCTCTAACAGCGCCTTCAATAAAATAAATAAGTATCAGCATACTTGTCCATTTGTAAGTGTAGATTTTCCCTTTAAGAATGCCAAAGAGTGAAATCAGAAGCGGTATGATTTTAAGTACTAACCATGAGCTTTGATTTTTAAATGGCGCTAAGAATAATTCCCACGAACATAAAAGAAAAATAAGACAGATAAGGCAAATAGAAGCACCTAATTGCAGATGATGTTTCATGCAGAGAGTTTTAGCGCTGTTTCAGCAAGTCGCTTACCCATTGCAAGACATATTTTTTTCTCATCCTCAGATATGGGGGCTTTGTTCGACTCTCCTGCTACATGAGAAGGGCCATAAGGTGTTCCCCCTGTCTTGGTGCTACTCAGTTCCGGAACGGAGTAAGGAACGCCTAAAATCACCATACCTAAATGAAGTAAGGGAAGTTGCATGCTGAGCAAAGTAGATTCATTGCCACCATGATGAGACCCTGTAGAAGTAAATACACATGCAGGCTTTCCAATAAGATTTCCACTTAACCATAAAGGTATCGTGCTATCGACAAAATATTTAAGGGGCGCTGCCATATTCCCAAATCTTGTAGGGCTTCCCATTGCAAGACCTATACACTCTTCAAGATCTTTATGTTCAGCATAAGGAGGACCTTCGTTAGGAATAGAATCTTCTAAGGGTTGAATGATTGAAGTAATTTTTGGCACAGTTCGAATCCTAGCTTTAACACCAGGTATTGATTCAATGCCTCTTGCAATAAAGGTGGCCATTTCTCCGACCGCACCTCCATGAGAGTAATAAAGGACTAAAACTTCTTTCATTAGATTTTTTTAGCTAACTGAATTGCATCACCGATATAAGTCGCCGGTGTTAATTGAAGCAATTTATCTTTTGCTTCTTTAGGAATTTCGAGTTGTTGAATAAAAGTTTGAATTATCTCTCTTGAAATATGATCTTTGCCGCGCGTGAGTTCTTTAAGTTTTTCATATGGATTCTCAATGCCATATCGTCTCATGACTGTTTGAATAGGTTCTGCTAGAACTTCCCAAGTATGATCAAGATCATCGGATAATTTTTTTGTATTAATTTCTAGTTTATCAAGACCTTTAAGGCACGACTCAATCGCAAGCGTTGTATAACCAAAACCTAATCCAATATTTCGAATGACCGTGGAATCAGTTAAATCTCTTTGCCATCTTGAGATGGGAAGTTTTTCTGAGAAGTGTCCTAGCAAAGCATTAGCGATACCAAGATTACCTTCTGAATTTTCAAA
>BJGS01000001.1:0-38994 GCA_014190615.1 Methylophilaceae bacterium | reverse complement strand
TCACCTCTTTAATTACTTTTTCATCAGATAATGAAATGAGCCATTTAATCTCAACTTCAACACGGAATTTGATCAGGGCAAATTCACTAAAATATTGGCGCAAATTATCTACTTTTTTAGCATATCTTCCATCAAGCGGAGAGAGGGCATTGAGTGTTGATAATTGCATGTAGAAATCCTATGAGATATATAGTGTTATTTTAACTCGTTTTTGCTTCAATTTCATAAGAACCGTGGCCGTTAAGGCCTAATTGATGGCTTAAATAAGGCATGATTTCTTCTATTTGTTCTTTAAGTTTCCAAGGGGGGTTAATGATAAAAAGATAGCTTCCAAACATGCCGATATCATCACTAGGTTTTGCGATCGAAAGACTTATATAAAGCCATTCTTTAGTGTTCAATTTTTGTAGTTGTTTTAGCATTACCAAGGGTTCGCTTCGATCAATCAAAGGGCACCAGACCATATAGATTCCAGTTTCAAAACGCTTTAAGCTATCTTTTAGGGATTCTACGACTTTAAGGTAATCATTTTTAATTTCATAAGAGGGGTCTGTTAATACAAGCGCTCTTTTTGGTGGCGGTGGAATCATTACCTTTAACCCGTTAAAGCCGTCTTCACCATAGATTTTAGTATTCGATTTTCTACCTAAGACATGAAGAAGCGAAGTTAAGTCAGTAGGATGTAATTCAAACAGCCTTATTTTATCCTCATAAGATAAGAGTTGGCTCGCAATCCAAGGTGAGCCAGGATATTGTTTTAATTGATCGCCACCGTTTAAATGACGAATGATTTCAATATATTTTGATAACGCTAATGGTTTTTTTTCGTCATGGAAGATCTTTCCAATACCATCAAGATGTTCAGATGTTTTATTTGAGAAATCACTTTCGAGTGAATACTTACCTGCACCCGCATGTGTATCAATAAACCAATAAGGTTTATTTTTTTGCTTCAGGTAATCCAAAATGAGCGTTAAAACAATATGTTTTAGCACGTCTGCATGGTTGCCTGCATGAAAACCGTGTCGATAACTAAGCATGAATAGAGGTCGTGATGAACATGGGCTATTATAGAGTTTATAGATAAAATACGTGAATTCTCACGATACTAAATAATGACCCAATACAAAGAAGACTGTAGAGAATGCCCCAGGCTTGCTTCATTTTTAGATCAAGTCAAATTAGATCAGCCCGATTATTTTTGTAAGCCTGTACCCCCGTTTGGCGATACATCTATTCGTTTATTGATTGTAGGATTAGCTCCTGGTATGCATGGTGCGAATAGGACGGGCAGGCCATTTACTGGGGATCATGCAGGCATTCTTTTATATAAAGCATTATTTCATTTTGGGTTTTCAAATCAACAAGAGTCGATTTCAGCCGAGGATCCATTACGTCTTATGAATTGCAGAATCACAAACGCAGTGAAATGTTTGCCCCCACAAAATAAGCCCGAACCTAAAGAAATAAAACAATGTAATCACTATCTCAAGGCAGAATTAAAATCACTTCAACCTCAGTCGTTTATATTGGCTTTGGGAAGTATTGCCCACCAATCTGTGTTAACCGCTTTTCAATTAAAAAAATCCGATTATGTATTTTCACATGGCGCCCGTCATGATTTACCCAGTCAACTAGTTTTGTATGATAGTTATCATTGCAGTCGATACAATACACAAACGAAGAGACTGACAGAGGAAATGTTTTTTAGTGTTTTTCAATCAATCAAAAGAGAAATGGAGAGTTAAATATGCCTTATATCAATATCAAGTTAGCAGGAACTTTGAATCGCGACCAAAAAGAAACAATTGCAAAAGAAATAACGCAGCTTATGGAAAAAGTTGCACATAAGCCTGCCTCTTATACTTACATTGTATTTGATGAGGTAAAAGGTGAAGATTGGTCTGTAGGAGGAAGTTTGTTAGGTTAAGTCAATGGATATAAAACCCTTTTTAAAAACGCTTCCTAATTTGCCTGGTGTTTATCGGATGATTAACCAGGCAGGGGAAGTTATTTATGTAGGCAAAGCGAAGGATTTAAAAAAAAGAGTTTCATCTTATTTTGTTAAAACTATTGTAAGTCCAAGAACAAAAATGATGGTCGGCCACATTGACCATATTGAAATTACCGTCACGCACTCCGAAGCCGAGGCTTTGATCTTAGAAAACAATATGATCAAGTCTCACATGCCCCGTTATAACGTTATTTTTAGAGATGACAAATCGTATCCCTATATTGTATTAACTGGCGAAAAATATCCGCGCTTAGCTTTTCATCGTGGGGCTCAGAAAAAAGGAAATCAATATTTTGGACCCTTTCCAAATACAAATGCTGTAAGAGAGAGTATTCAGCTTTTGCAAAAAGTTTTTAAATTAAGAACATGCGAAAATTCAGTATTTAAAAATAGATCACGACCTTGTCTTCAATATCAGATTCATAGATGCACAGCCCCTTGTGTTGATCTTATTCAAGAGGATGAGTATAAAAATGATATTAAACATGCATCGCTATTTTTAGAAGGTAAAGATAGCGAAGTTATTAGCCAGCTTACAAACCAAATGAATGATGCTGCAATCTCACATGCATATGAGCATGCTGCTTTATATCGAGATCGTATTCAAAGCTTAAGACAGGTAAGAACAAAACAATTTGTTAGCGATTTTAGTGCGAGTGATGCTGATATTATTGCGTGCGTTGAAGAAGCTGGTGAATATTGCTTAAACTTAGTGATGATTCGAGCAGGGAGGCATTTAGGAGATAAAAGTTTTTTTCCTAAAAACGCTGCGGATATTGAAACTCAAGATGTGATTGAAACATTTATTGCGCAATACTATACAAATCAGACGATACCTAAATTAATTGTGACGCAAGAACATGTCAATCAATCACTTCTATCTGAATTTTTTAAATTAAATTATGACATCGAAGTTAAAGTAATTAATAAGGCTATTGGCGATAAACGCGTTTGGCTCACCATGGCACAAAAAAATGCGCTGATTGCTTTAAAGCAAAAATTAATGCAAACAGAGAGCCAAGAAAATCGTGTTGAAGCATTGAAAGCCATTTTTAATTTATCAGATTCATTTTCAAGAATTGAATGTTTTGATATTAGCCATACGATGGGAGAAGGCACAGTGGCATCGTGCGTGGTGTTTGATAAGGGCAATCTTCAGAATAAAGAATATAGACGTTTTAATATCGAAGGCATTACTCCCGGAGACGATTATGGGGCTATGCGAGAAGTGCTAAATCGACGATATAAAAAGATTGCAACTGGCGAAGGAATTAAACCCGATCTGATTTTTATTGACGGCGGCAAAGGACAACTCAATATTGCTATTGAGGTAATTCAAGAATTAGGTTTAAGCGACATATTGCTTGTTGGTATTGCAAAAGGTGAGGGAAGAAAGCCGGGATTGGAACAGCTTTTTTTAGAAGGAAAAAATGAGCCTATTATTGTTAAAAAAGATAATGTTGGATTTCATCTCATTCAGCAAATTAGAGATGAGGCCCATCGTTTTGCAATTTCAGGCCACAGAGCCAAGCGCGCTAAAAAAAGGATTACTTCCTCTTTGGAAGATATTGAAGGGATTGGCTCACAAAAGAGGAAGAATTTGCTCGTCTATTTTGGCGGTATAGAGCGTATTAAAAATGCTAGTATTGAAGAAATTATTATGGTTGATGGCATTGATAAAAAATTAGCTGAAAAAATTTATGATTACTTTCATTAAGAAATAAAAGCCTATGAAAATTAATGTTCCTAATGCGCTCACTTTCTTCAGGGTTGTTTTGATACCTTGTTTTGTAGGTATTTATTACTTTCCACATACTTTAATTAATCAATCTTTGATGAATTGGATTGGGGCTGGTATTTTTTTATTTGCAGCTATTACAGATTGGTTAGATGGATTTTTTGCGCGATATTTAAACCAAGCCTCTAAATTTGGTGCGTTTTTCGATCCTGTAGCAGATAAATTGATGGTGATTGCAGCACTTCTTGTTTTATTAGAGCTTGACCGAGTAAACGCAATTATTTCCCTAATCATCATTGGCCGTGAGCTTTCTATTAGCTCTCTCCGAGAATGGATGGCAACAATTGGGAGACCTGGAGGTATGGCTGTTATGTTCATTGGAAAACTAAAGACAGTAATCCAAATGATCGCTATTTTATTTCTTCTTTACCATGACGATTTATGGTTTATCAATGTAAAGTGGATAGGGAATGTATTGATCAACATTGCCGCATTTTTGACTGTAATTTCGATGGCTTATTACATCCGTGTGGCTTGGCCTACCCTAAGAAAGAGCGTAAAAATAAGGTAATCCTTAAGGATGAGACAAGACTTTAAATTGACAGTAGCTCAAAAAACGCTAAAATACTGGGTTCTTTACGCGGGAATAGCTCAGTTGGTAGAGCGCAACCTTGCCAAGGTTGAGGTCGCGAGTTCGAGACTCGTTTCCCGCTCCAAATAATAATCGGGGAAGCATTGTCTTCCCCTTTTTAATTTTGGAGACATTCATGTGGCGCGATAGCAAAATGGTTATGCAGCGGCCTGCAAAGCCGTAGACGCCAGTTCGATTCTGGCTCGCGCCTCCACTTATTAGTGCTTAGGGATATTAAAGAATAATTAGTGATAAAATTCGGTCTTAGTTTTATTTCAAAAGGCCCGGGTGGTGAAATTGGTAGACACAAGAGACTTAAAATCTCTCGATCGCAAGGTCGTGCCGGTTCGATTCCGGCCCCGGGCACCACATTTTATTATTTCTTTGTAGTTTGAATACCACACTTCTTTGTAAGTTTGCTCTTGAGTTTAATCATCCATTACTCGATCGATTTTTAACGATCGGACATGCTCAATCTACAAAGCTTTCGTATGAAGAATTAATATGTCAGCTATTTGACATAAAACCAAGCCCAGATTACCCACTAGCTTCAATTGATTATCAAGAAAACCAAGCCTCTTATTACCTATATGCAGACCCTGTTTATTTGAGCCTTCAAAGAGATACATTCTTTTTAGAAAAAAGATTTACGGATGATTTTACACAAAATGAAATTAAAGATTTATGCGACTCACTTAATAAAATATTTCAGAGTGATATTCAGAAATTTACATTAAATCATGAGGGACGTTTATTTCTCGAACTCACAATAAGACCAAAAATTAAAACAACATCGTTTGCGCATATAAAACCTCAATCTATCGATTTATTTATGCCGCAAGGTGAGGAAGCGATGTCATGGCATGCTTTTATGAACGAAATTCAAATGTTTCTTTTTGACCATCCTATTAATCATGAACGCTCAAAAAGAGGAGCACTTTCAGCTAATAGTATTTGGTTTTCAGGAGGTGGATCATTGCCTAAGGGCATTCTTAATCGCTATGCGGCCATATTTTCTAATGCTGCATTCTTAAAGAAATTGATATCAATTGACGCACAAATTTCTCTTCAACCATTAGATATCTTAGATCAAGCAAGCTTTAATCAAGACACGTTAATTGCACTTGAAAATGACGAAGATATTGATCGGATTTTAGGGCTTATATGGAATAACTTTAAAAAAAGAAAAATAAAGACACTGGACATCTATGTAAGTTATCAAGATCATTTACTGCATATTGATAATCAATTTATGCAGATACTTAAATTATGGAAAAAAACTAATACAGTAAAAAAATATTTCAATGTTCATTAAATCAAAAAAAGTTGACTATAAAGCTCTAGATACATTAATAAGTTCAGGACTTAATCCTCACTTAGCAAAGTTCTATTCAGCGCGAGGCATTAAGCACATTGATGACGCAACACTTTCTATTGAAAAAATTATTCCACCAGAAGCGTTGACAAACAATCATCTCATGGCATCAATCTTAGCTGACGCCATTATGCAAAAACATAGAATTTTAATTATTGGTGATTATGATACTGATGGGGCAACTTCAACGGCTGTAGGGGTAAGGGCACTTAAAATGATGGGTGCTGATGTAGATTATTTAGTGCCTAATCGATTTGAATTTGGTTATGGATTAACGCCTGAAATTGTTGATTTAGCAAAAGAAAAAAATCCTAAAATTATTATTACTGTGGATAACGGCATTGCGAGCGTTGAAGGTGTGGATAGAGCAAATCTTTATGGCATTGATGTCTTAGTGACTGATCACCATCTTCCTGGGGACGAATTGCCTCGCGCTAAATGCATTGTGAATCCAAATCAATATGGGTGTGATTTTCCAAGTAAATATCTATGTGGCGTAGGCGTAATTTTTTATGTGATGTTAGCGTTAAGAGCGGAACTTAGAAAGCGAGAATATTTTAAAGATCAACCAGAGCCAAATCTCATGCAATTGATCGATCTTGTTGCTTTAGGCACGGTTGCAGATTTAGTACCTTTAGATCGTAATAATCGCACTTTAGTTGAATATGGTATTCGTAAAATTAGATCGGGCCAAGCTAATCCTGGTATTCGTGCATTGATGGCATTAACTAAAAAAAATCCATCACAGTTTCATACATCTGATTTAGCTTTTAGTATTGCGCCAAGACTTAATGCAGCAGGTAGACTTGAAGACATGACATTAGGCATTCAATGTCTTTTATCAGAAAATTATGAGGATGCACGTTTTATTGCATCATCACTTGAAGCTTTAAATCTTAAAAGAAGATCAATTGAATCTGAAATGAAAGATGGAGCTTCCATTCAGTTACATGATGTCAATTGTGATGCGCAATTTAGTATTGCGCTTTATGATCCTACTTGGCATCAGGGTGTGATTGGTATTATTGCATCTCGTATAAAAGATAAATACCATCGACCCGCCATTGTTTTTGCAAAATCTGATGAAGGTATTCTTAAGGGATCAGGCAGATCAATTCAATCACTTCATTTAAGGGATGCACTTGATCTTATTTCAAAAAAAGACTCCAGTATTCTTATTACATTTGGCGGCCATGCAATGGCAGCTGGACTGACGATTAGAGAAAAAGATTTTGATCGTTTTGTTACTTTATTTGAGGAAACTGTTCAGGGATTAATTACTTCAGATGATCTTGAGTTGACTATTGAAGTTGATGAAGCATTTAATTTTTCAGAAGTGACGTATGAGGATATTGAGCATATTAATTCGCAAGTATGGGGACAAGGTTTTCCACTTCCTATTTTTGAAGGTGAATTTGAAGTTGTACAACAAAAAATCCTTGCAGATAAACACTTAAAGTTAAATCTTCTATTACAAAACAAGGTATTTGAAGCTATCTATTTTAATCATAGCGAGCATCTTCCTCGCAAGATAAAAGCTATCTATCAGGTTGATTCTAATGAGTTTAATGGTAATAAAAAAATCCAGATTCAGTTAAGGATGCTATCTTAAAAGAGGGTCATAGCGTAATTGCCCATCTTGTCTCAACAAAGTAAAATTCAACAAACTAATGAAGAGAGTGTCATGAGACGTAAAATTGTTGTAGGTAATTGGAAAATGAATGGTTCTTTGGCTTCTAATGAAGCACTTCTTAAAGCCTTGGTAGAAAAGATACCTCAAAAGATCTCCACAGATATCGTTATATGTGCGCCATATCCTTATTTATTTCAGACGCAATCTTATTTAAAAAACTCTTCTATTCGTTGGGGTGCGCAGAATGTTGCTAAATTCGAATCAGGGGCTTTTACGGGCGAAGTGAGCGTATCCATGCTGAAAGAATTTGGAGCAAGCTACGTGATTATTGGTCATTCCGAGCGAAGCACAGCTTATTGTGAGTCTGATGAAAATATTGCCACTAAACTTATGATGGTTAAACAAGCAGATATGACACCCATTTTGTGTGTAGGTGAAAGCTTAATTGAGAGAGAAGCCGGCATTATGGAAAAAGTAGTTTCCAAGCAGCTGGATACCATAGTTGAAATGTATGGTGAAGATATCTTTGATGAAACTATCATTGCCTATGAGCCTGTATGGGCGATAGGCAGTGATATGGCAGCTTCCCCAGAACAAGCTCAGACGATGCACCAGTTTATTCGCGAGAAATTATCCCCAAATGCTAAGGTTGGAAAGAGCCTCAAAATCATCTATGGAGGGAGCGTAAACCCTCAAAATGCGTTACAATTATTCTCTATGCCAGACGTAGACGGCGGACTCGTAGGGCGAGCTTCTTTAAATGCCAGTGATTTCCAGTCTATATGTCATTCGGCCGAAATATAAATCAAAGAAAATAGGATTATGGAAAATTTAGTAACGATTATTCATGTGATTGCATGCTTGGCTCTCATTGGCTTGGTGCTGATGCAACATGGCAAAGGTGCTGATATGGGCGCTGCTTTTGGAAGCGGTTCGTCAGGAAGCTTATTTGGCGTAAGCGGCTCATCTAATTTTTTAAGCAGAACAACAGCAATATTTGTTTTAGTCTTTTTTCTGACCAGCATTTCCCTAGCATTTATCGCAGGTCAAAAATCAGGTAGCGGAAGTGTGGTGAAAGCAACTGAGACATCATCAGAAGTGCAAAAATCTCCTGAAACTAAAAGCGGTGAAGCTCAGTCGAATTCATCAAATGGCGCTCAAAATATCCCAAAATAGAGACTGTTAAATCTATAAAGCCGTCGTGGTGGAATTGGTAGACACGCTATCTTGAGGGGGTAGTGACGAAAGTCGTGAGAGTTCGAGTCTCTCCGACGGCACCAAATAAGAAAATCAGGCAATATTTTTTTAAGGAATCGGTGTGCTGGAAAATTATTTTCCAATTTTATTGTTCATATGTGTAGGACTTGCGGTTGGTGCAGGGCCACTACTAATCGGCAGCATTCTCTCCCCTAATAAACCTGATAGCGAAAAAAATTCTCCATACGAATGTGGTTTTGAAGCATTCGAAGATGCGCGTATGAAATTCGATGTCCGATATTATCTTGTCGCTATTCTCTTTATTCTATTCGATCTTGAAATCACATTTCTTTTCCCTTGGGCAGTTGTGATTCAAAAAATTGGTATGTTTGGATTTATTGCCATGATGATTTTCCTGGCTATTTTGGTGGTTGGATTTATTTATGAATGGATGAAAGGCGCCCTTGACTGGGAATAATATATGAGTATTGAAGGCGTCATGGAAAAAGGGTTTGTTACCACAAATCTAGATACCCTTATTAATTACACTCGCACGGGCTCCTTATGGCCTATGACCTTTGGGTTAGCTTGTTGCGCGGTTGAAATGATGCATGCTGGCGCAGCTCGATATGACTTAGATCGATTTGGTATTGTATTTAGACCAAGCCCAAGACAGTCAGACGTGATGATTGTAGCAGGCACCTTAGTGAATAAAATGGCGCCTGCATTAAGAAAAGTTTACGATCAAATGGCAGAGCCACGTTGGGTCATTTCGATGGGCTCATGCGCAAATGGCGGCGGTTACTATCATTACTCTTATTCAGTCGTTCGTGGTTGCGATCGTATTGTTCCAGTGGATGTTTATGTTCCGGGTTGCCCACCCACAGCTGAAGCTCTCATGTTTGGAATTATTCAGCTTCAAAATAAAATTAAACGTACAAATACGATTGCGCGTTAATTTATGAGTTCAGTCGAAACACTACTTAAAGAAATAAAATCAGTTTTTGGTAAAGAATTAAGCCATACATCTATAGAGCATAACGAACTCACAATCGAAGTAAAGATCGACAATCTCTTGTCTACTTTCAAAACTTTAAAAGAGCACAAGACATTTAAATTTCAGCAATTGATTGATCTTTGCGGCGTTGACTATAAAGATTATGGTGAGGGCACTTGGACGAAACCTCGCTTTGCCGTGGTTTATCATTTTTTATCTATCGAACATAATCATCGTATTCGTGTAAGAACTTTTTCTAAGGAAGAAGACTTTCCCTTATTTCCATCGGTCATTGATTTATGGCCAGTTGCTAATTGGTATGAAAGGGAAGCATTTGATTTATTTGGTTTCATGTTTACTGACCACCCTGATCTTAGACGCATACTCACTGATTATGGTTTTGTAGGGTATCCATTTCGAAAAGATTTTCCGATGATTGGTAAAGTTGAAGTCCGTTATGACGACGCACAAAAACGCGTAATTTATCAACCTGTTTCAATCGAAGAAAGAAATAACGTCCCGCGCATCATTCGTGAAGAAGGTTTCCACAATGGCTGAGATTAGAAACTATACGATGAATTTTGGCCCGCAACACCCTGCAGCACATGGTGTTTTGCGATTAGTATTAGAGTTAGATGGTGAAGTTATACAACGCGCAGATCCTCATATTGGACTGCTTCATCGTGGTACAGAGAAGTTAGCTGAAAACAGAACTTATTTGCAAACCGTTCCTTATATGGATCGTTTAGATTACGTATCTATGATGGCAAATGAGCATGCTTATGTTTTAGCTATTGAAAAACTACTTAATATCGATGTACCAATTCGCGCACAATATATTCGTGTCATGTTTGATGAAATTACGCGTATCTTAAATCATTTATTATGGCTGGGTGCACATGCACTTGATGTCGGAGCTATGACGGTATTTTTATACGCATTCCGAGAAAGAGAAGATCTCTTCGATTGTTATGAAGCAGCATCAGGTGCGAGAATGCACGCAGCTTACTATCGACCTGGTGGCGTTTATCGTGACCTCCCTGATCGCATGCCTCAATACGAATCTTCGTTGAAAAACAAAAAAGAATTAGATGGTTTAAATCAAAATCGTAGTGGCTCGCTTTTAGATTTTATTGAAGACTTTGCAAATCGCTTTCCAACATATGTAGATGAGTATGAAACTTTATTAACAGATAACCGTATATGGAAACAACGTACTGTTGGTATTGGCGTGGTTGATCCTGATCGCGCAATTGCCCTTGGTATGACCGGCCCAATGCTAAGAGGATCTGGTATTGCATGGGATTTAAGAAAAAAACAACCTTACGAAGTATATGACAAACTTGATTTTGATATTCCTGTAGGCGTTAATGGCGATTGTTACGATCGATATCTTGTCCGTATCGAAGAATTTAGACAATCTAATCACATTATTAAGCAATGTATAGACTGGTTAAGAAAAAATCCAGGCCCTGTGATTAGTGATAACCATAAAGTAGCACCTCCCAATCGAGCTGCCATGAAAGAAGACATGGAAGCCATGATCCATCACTTTAAATTATTTACAGAAGGCTTTCATATTCCAGCAGGCGAAGCTTATGCAGCAGTCGAACATCCTAAGGGTGAGTTTGGTATTTATTTAGTTTCAGATGGTGCGAATAAACCATATCGCTTAAAAATTCGTGCCGCAGGTTTTCCGCATTTAGCAGCGCTAGACGAAATGACACGTGGCCATATGATTTCTGACTTAGTTGCCATCATTGGTACACAAGATATTGTATTTGGTGAGATTGATCGGTAAAAAAATGATACATGCTGATGACATTAAATTAATTAATAAAGAATTAAAAAAGTTTCCTGACAATCAAAAGCAATCTGCAGTGATTGCAGCATTACGAATAGTTCAGACGAGACATGGGTGGCTTACTCACGAACATATTTCAGATGTAGCAAATTATCTTGGTATGCCAGAAATAGCAGCTATGGAAGTTGCGACGTTTTATAACATGTTCAATTTGGAATCAAAAGGTAAATACCAGATTACTGTATGTACAAATATTTCATGCATGTTGAGAAATTCATTTGAGATTGTGCATCATTTAGAAAAAAAATTAGGCATTAGTTTCGGTGAGATAACTAAAGACAAAAAATTTTCACTCAAAGAAGGTGAGTGTATGGGCGCATGCAGCGGCGCACCTTTATGTTTAGTAAATAATCACACAATGCACGAACATTTAACCACTGAAAAAATTGACAAGCTCATAGCGAGCCTTAAATAAATGGTAAAGCAAATCGACATTATTAAACCATCTAAAATTTTTCCAAACCAAGACTTGGTTTGCTTAAGAACTATGGTGCATGAAGACCCTAGTTCAATCGATACTTATTTGAAAATGGGTGGTTACGAACAGCTTAAAAAAATTCTCAAAACGAACGTTAAACCAGAAGCTATTTTGGCCGAATTAAAAATTTCAGGATTAAGAGGTCGTGGTGGTGCAGGTTTCCCTACCTCGATCAAATGGTCTTTTATGTCTCGCGATTACGAAGGCATGAAATATCTTGTATGTAATTCTGATGAAGGAGAGCCGGGCACATTTAAGGATCGAGATATCTTGAGATATAACCCACACCAACTTATTGAGGGCATGGCAATAGCAGCATATGTGATGGGAACACGTATAGGCTATAACTATATTCATGGCGAGATTTGGTTCGAATATGAACTTTTTGAAAAAGCTCTCGACGAAGCAAAAGCATATGGCTTCCTTGGTGAAAATATTTTAGGCTCAGACTTTAGTTTTGATTTGTATGCATTCCATGGTTATGGCGCTTATATTTGCGGAGAAGAGACAGCGCTTATTGAATCCATTGAAGGAAAAAAAGGCCAGCCGCGCTATAAGCCTCCATTCCCGGCCACTTATGGTATTTATGGAAAGCCCACTAATGTAAATAATACAGAAACATTTGCATCTGTACCTTGGATTTTGGAACACGGCGGACAAGCATTTCAAGATTTAGGCGTGGAGAATTCCGGTGGCGTTAAATTATTTTCTGTATCAGGCCATGTTGAAAAGCCAGGTAATTATGAAATTAAAATGGGTACTCCATTTAATGAATTATTAAAAATGGCAGGAGGCGTTTGGCATCGAAGAAAATTAAAAGCAGTCATTCCTGGCGGCCCCTCAACGGCTGTTTTACCTGCAGCATTAATTGAAAATGCAACTATGGATTACGATGGACTTCAAAAAGTAGGTTCAAGCTTAGGTGCTGGTTCTGTAATTATCATGGATGATTCTACTTGTATGGTGAGTGCGCTCAAACGTCTTTCTTATTTCTTTTATGAAGAATCCTGTGGCCAATGCACGCCATGTCGCGAAGGGACAGGTTGGGTTTATCGTGTAATTAAAAGAATTGTAGATGGCAAAGGCACAATGGACGATCTAGATCTTTTAACAGACGTAAGTAAAAAGATTTCTGGAAGAACTATATGTGCTTTAGGCGATTCAGCTGCAACCCCTGTCCTGAGTTTCATTAAACACTTCAGACCCGAGTTTGAGTATTTTATTCAACATGGTCACTCAATGGTTAAGGCTAAATGAAAATAACAATTGAAATAGATGGCAAGAAAATTGAAGTAGAAAAAAATACGACAATTATTGCTGCTGCCGATAAAGCTGGCATTCCAATTCCCCGTTTTTGTTATCACAAAAAACTATCGATTGCTGCAAATTGCCGCATGTGTTTAGTTGATGTTGAAAAATTTAATAATCCAAAACCGGCCTGCGCAACATTAGTTGCTGATGGTATGAAAGTTTCAACACAATCTAAAATGGCCATCGAGGCTCAGCAAAGTGTGATGGAATTTTTACTTATCAATCATCCGCTTGATTGCCCAATTTGTGATCAAGGAGGTGAATGTGAACTTCAAGACACAGCGGTTGCATTTGGAAGTGGGAAAACGCGATATAAAGAAGAAAAACGAGTCGTATTTAATAAAAATATAGGCCCTTTAATTTCTACAGATATGACGCGATGCATTCAGTGCACTCGATGCGTGAGATTTTTGCAGGAAGTAGGGGGTATGATGGAGCTCGGCATGGTTGGTCGTGGCGAACATTCCGAAATAACAGCCTATGTCGATCGTTCGATCCAATCAGAGCTTTCCGGAAATATCATTGATTTATGTCCTGTAGGAGCCCTTACAAGCAAACCATTTAGATATAAAGCTCGTACATGGGAGCTTATTAGAAGGCCAACTTTAGCGCACCATGATAGTTTAGGTTCGCCGCTTGAGGCACATATTAAACAAAACAAAGTTATTAGAATGCTTCCTCGTGAAGACGAATCCATTAACGAATGTTGGATTTCTGATCGGGACCGTTTTTCATACGAAGGTTTAAATAGCGAAGATCGATTACAAGTTCCTATGATCAAAGAAAAAGGTCAATGGAAAGAATCTGACTGGGAAACTGCTTTAACTATTGTGAGTGAAAAGTTAAAACTTCTCCTAAATAATGAAGGCCCAGAAGAGTTAGGCATACTTATTTCACCTCAAAGCTCTTGCGAAGAAGGCATATTAGCTAAAAAAATAAGTACATCAATAAAATCTTTTAATATCGATCATCGCATTCGTCAATCTGATTTTTCAATGCAACATCAAGGCGCTCATTGGTTAGGAAACCATATTGCCTCAATAGGGAATTTTGATCAGTTCTTTGTTATTGGCAGTAATTTAAGAAATGAACAGCCTTTATTAACTTCAAGAATTCGTAAAGCAGTGAATCACGGCGCAAAGCTTTTTATAGTTAATCCAATAGACTGTGATCCATTAATGACTGTGACTGAAAAAGTTATTCAAACAACTCATAAGCTGCCTCAAGAACTGGCAAAAATTCTAAAATCAATGACAGAGTTAAAAGGTGTTTTAAAGAAAGATATTAAATTTATTAAAGCAGATCTTGAAAAAATTAAATCAGATAAAACAAGTGATGCAATAGCGCAACATTTAATGAAAAATGTTTTAGAGGGCAAGAAAAGTAATACATCTTTATTATTAGGACAGTTAGCTGAAGAACATCCGGATTATTCAACTATTTATAAACTTGCTTTTGAAATTTCAAAATTATCTCAAGCTTCATTTGGAGTATTGCCGTCACATTTAAATAGTGTAGGTCTTGAAGCTGCAAATGTTTTACCGGAAAAAGGCGGTTTAAATGCTCGGACTATGTTCGAGAAAAAATTAAAAGCTTATCTTTTGCTAAATATCGAACCTCAACTAGATTCGTCAAATGCGCAATTAATGAAAGATGCTATTACCTTTTCAAATTTTACTGTTGCGTTAACTTCTTACCAGTCTAAATATCTTAATGATGCTGATGTCCTTTTGCCTATTTCTCCATTTACAGAGTCTTCTGGCACGATTATTAATATGGAAGGTAGAGTACAAAGTTTCACAGCGGTTACTCAGCCTTTGGGGCAGTCTAGACCAGCATGGAAAGTTTTAAGAGTATTAGCTAATCATCTAGGCTTAGATGGATTTGATTACGAATCTAGCTTAGATGTTAAGAATGCGCACATTAAGATTAAAAGTCAGTTTATTTCAAAAGAATTGTCTAATGAAATTAATATTAAAAATGATTACAAGATTCGCTTATCTAAGCCTAAACAATTTACTCGTGTGGGTGAAATTCATCAGTATCGAATTGACTCGATTGTAAGAAGGGCGCCATCTTTACAAGTGGCAATCCAAAAGACAAAAGCGATTGCAAAACTTCATCCTATAGAAATGAAGGGATTAAGACTTAAAACAAACGACAAAATTAAAGTAATTCAAGGTAGTCAATCAATTAGTCTTATTGTGATTGAAGATATAGGGATCCCAGAAGGATCTATCTTCATTCCAAGTGGCATTGATGAAACAGCAAATTTAGGCGACATTTGGGGCGATGTTACAGTCAAAAAAATGACTTCAGGGAGTCCATCTTAAGATGGACGCTTTAATGACATCTGTTTTTGGGTTATGGGGACCTAGTATAGCGAAGACATTCTGGATACTTTTAAAGATTGTAGCCGTTGTTCTCCCCTTAATGATATCAGTTGCTTATTTAACTTATTTTGAAAGAAAAGTAATTGGCTTCATGCAAGTGCGTATAGGGCCGAATCGTGTAGGTTATTTTGGTTTGCTTCAACCTATTGCCGATGCATTAAAACTTTTATTCAAGGAAATCATTCTTCCTACAGCATCTAATAAAGTTTTATTTTTCTTAGCACCCGTTTTAGCAATTGCTCCTGCATTTGCAGCATGGGCTGTAATTCCTTTTGATTTAAATTTAGTAATTGCCGATATTGATGCAAGTCTTTTATATATCTTAGCTATGACATCCATTGCTGTATATGGAGTAATTATTGCTGGCTGGGCTTCAAATTCAAAATATGCTTTTCTTGGAAGCTTGCGGTCTGCTGCACAAATTGTATCTTATGAAATTGCCATGGGATTTACATTAGTAGGCGTTTTAATGTGCGCTAACAGTCTCAATTTAGGAAAAATTGTAATGGGTCAAGCAGGCGGATTCTGGCATTGGTATGTCTGGCCTTTATTTCCTTTATTTATTATCTATTTTATTAGTGCAGTTGCAGAAACAAATCGCGCTCCATTTGATGTGGCAGAAGGGGAGTCAGAAATTGTAGCTGGATTCCATGTGGAGTACTCGGGCATGGCTTTTGCAGTATTTTTCTTAGCAGAATATGCAAATATGATCTTAGTTTCTATGTTGGCAGCATTAATGTTTCTAGGTGGTTGGTTATCACCGATACCATTTATCCCAGATAGTTTTTTATGGCTACTTATTAAGGTTGCGTTTTTATTATTTTGTTTTATATGGTTTAGAGCAACATTCCCTCGCTATCGATACGATCAAATTATGCGATTAGGCTGGAAAATTTTTATTCCAATTACGATCGCTTGGATAGTTTTTATTGGCGGCATGATGCAAACCTCATGGGGATATTTATTCCATTAAATGATTAAAAAAACTAAACAATTTTTATCAAGCTTGATGCTCATTGAACTTCTAAAGGGGATGCTTCTCACTGGGCGCTACTTCTTTGCAAGAAAAATTACTGTGCAATATCCAGAAGAAAAAACTCCACAATCTAATCGTTTTAGAGGGCTTCACGCGCTTCGTCGATACGCAAATGGAGAAGAGCGCTGTATTGCATGTAAATTATGTGAAGCAGTTTGTCCAGCGATGGCTATTACGATTGAGTCAGAAGAGCGTGAAGATAAAACAAGACGTACAACACGTTATGACATTGATCTTACCAAATGTATCTTTTGTGGTTTTTGTGAGGAATCTTGCCCTGTGGATTCAATTGTTGAAACAAGAATTTTAGATTATCACGGTGAATCAAGGGGTGATTTAATTTATACAAAAGAAATGCTACTTGCCGTTGGCGATAAGTACGAAAAACAAATTGCAGAAGATCGCGCACAAGATGAAAGATATCGATAATCTATGATTGAATTTAAAGATTTTGTATTTTTCGTATTGTCATTAGTGCTCATAGCTTCAGGATTAAGTGTAATCACATCTAGAAATCCTGTGACTGCAGCGCTTTCTTTGGTGCTAGCTTTTTTTAATGCCGCCGGCATTTGGCTTCTTTTGCAGGCTGAATTTTTGGCTATTGCACTAGTGCTGGTTTATGTAGGGGCTGTAATGGTTTTATTTCTTTTTGTGGTCATGATGCTGGATATTAATCTTGATAAATTAAGGGAAGGCTTTTGGGATTATCTTCCCATGGCAGGATTTATAGGTATTCTTATGATGGTTGAAATGGTAATGGTGTTTAAAACTAAACAATTTAATTTGCCACCTCTCTCTGAAACACTTCCAAACGCATCTAATACAGAATTAATAGGTAATACCTTGTATTCAGATTATGTCCTACCTTTTGAGTTAGCCTCTGTGGTTTTACTGATTGCGATTGTTTCAGCTATCGCATTAACACTTCGCGATCGTAAAGATAGTAAAAAAACAAATCCTGCAGATCAAATTGCGGTTAAACGGAAAGATCGTGTGAGATTAGTACAAATGAAATCTGAGGAAAAGTATGTCAAACCAAAAGCAAAGGAAAGAACATGATTGGTTTATCTCATTACCTTATTCTTGCTGCGATTTTATTCACTATCAGTGTGGTAGGTATTTTTCTTAATCGAAAAAACATCATTATATTGTTGATGTCTATTGAGCTAATGCTTCTTGCAGTGAATATAAATTTCATAGCTTTTTCTCATTATTTAAATGATATTGCTGGCCAAATTTTTGTATTCTTTATTTTAACTGTAGCAGCTGCGGAATCTGCAATAGGTTTAGCGATCATTGTTTTGATTTTCAGAAATACACGCTCTATTAATGTTGACGATTTAAATCGTCTTAACGGATGATAGCGTGAATTCTATTTATTCATATCTAGCGGTCCCTTTACTACCTCTCATTGCTTCTTTTATTGTAGGTATTTTAGGTCGAAAACTTCCAGAGTTTTTTGCATCAAGCATGACTATTTCATCCGTTTTTATTTCATTCCTGCTTTCATGTATGACCTTAAATGAAACATTAAATGGTTTGATTTTAAATCAGACCATCTATCAATGGCTTCTCACTGGACATTATCAATTTGAAGTTGGATTTTTAATTGATAATTTAACTGCCATGATGATGGTCGTTGTGACTTTTGTATCGCTGATGGTCCATATTTACACTATGGGCTATATGAAAGGTGATCCAGGTTATCGCAGATTCTTTAGCTATATATCTTTATTTACCTTTTCAATGCTCATGCTAGTGATGAGCAATAACTTTATGCAGCTCTTTTTTGGATGGGAGGCTGTAGGCCTTGTTTCTTATCTTCTCATAGGTTTCTGGTTTGAAAGACCAACTGCAATTTATGCAAATATGAAAGCTTTTTTAGTTAATCGAGTCGGGGACTTTGGTTTTATTTTAGGTATCGCCATGATTCTTTATTGGACGGGTTCTCTTGATTATGCGACGGTATTTAAAAACGTAGGTGTGATCAGTGCACATACTATTCAGCTATTCGGCCAACCTGTTTCAGTTATTACAGTCATTTGTATTTTGTTATTTATTGGTGCGATGGGTAAATCAGCACAAGTTCCTCTTCATGTATGGCTTCCAGACTCTATGGAGGGACCTACACCTATATCTGCATTAATTCATGCAGCCACAATGGTGACTGCGGGCATTTTTATGGTGTCACGCACATCACCTTTATTTGAATTATCTGACACAGCGCTTTCTTTTGTCATGATTATTGGAGCTATTACTGCTTTATTCATGGGCTTACTAGGCATCATTCAAAATGATATTAAACGCGTGATTGCTTATTCAACACTTTCACAATTAGGTTACATGACGGTAGCTTTAGGAGCATCCGCTTACTCTGTCGCAATGTTTCATTTAATGACACATGCATTTTTTAAAGCGCTTCTATTCTTAGGTGCCGGGTCAGTCATCATAGGTATGCATCATGATCAAAACATTCAGCACATGGGAAATTTAAGAAAATACATGCCGATCACATGGATTACTTTTTTAATAGGCTCTTTAGCGCTTATAGGTACACCATTATTTTCAGGCTTCTATTCCAAAGATAGTTTAATTGAAGCTGTGAAGCTGTCAGATCTTGCTGGCAGTAGCTTTGCGTATTTTTCTGTATTGGTAGGTGTATTTGTAACAGCTTTTTATTCATTCAGACTTTATTTCCTTGTTTTTCATGGTAAAGAAAAATGGCGCCTTCAAAAATTAGCTCGTCATGATGATCACCATCATGGCTTGAGTCCAAAAGATAATCCGCATGAAAGTTCTTTAAGTATTACATTGCCGTTAGTTCTTCTTGCTATTCCATCCGTTGTAATCGGTTACATCACTATTGAACCAATGTTATTTGGTAGTTTTTTTACGAAAAGTATTTTCTTAAATCCTGAAGTGCATCCTACGATGGCACATTTAAGCCATCACTTTCATGAAATTTATCACGGACCGTTTGGTATGGCATTACATAGCATCATAAGTCTACCTTTCTTATTTGCTTCAAGTGGGGTTCTTTTAGCTTATTACTGTTATCAAATTAATTTAAATTTACCTAAATTTGTTTTTAGTCGCACACAAGGCATTTATCGCATATTAGAAAATAAATATGGCTTTGATACATTCAATGAAAAATTCTTTGCACTCGGCAGTCGCTTTTTAGGAGAAAAGTTCTGGCAAATAGGTGATATCAAAATTATTGATGGATGGCTTGTAAATGGAACAGCTAGATCCATAGGAAAACTTTCAGAAAAAATACGTGTCATTCAATCAGGTTATATTTATCACTACGCATTTGCTATGGTGATCGGCGTATTTTTATTTCTAACTTTCTTTATAAAAATATAAGATGAATTTAACGCACATATTAAGTTATTCAATTTGGACTCCTGTATTTTTAGGCGGCTTAATACTCTTGTTAAGTTCAAAGTTGAGTAATACGCAAGCTAAATGGTTATCACTCATAAGCAGTATCATTTCTTTTTTAATTACATTACCGCTTTACTCATCTTTCGATTTTTCTTTTGGACAATTTCAATTTCAGGAATTTTTTCATTGGATTCCCGCATTTCATATTAATTATCATTTAGGTGTAGATGGTTTCGCGATTCCTCTAATTCTTCTCACAAGCTTTACAACTATGATTGTTGTTATTGCATCATGGACGTCCATAGAAGATCGTGTGGCTCAATACATGGCGGCCTTTTTAATCATGTCGGGTCTTATGATAGGTGTATTTAGTGCGCTCGATGCCATGCTCTACTATATCTTTTGGGAAGCCATGCTTATACCTATGTTCTTGGTGATAGGTATTTGGGGCGGACCTAATCGGATTTACGCCACAATTAAATTCTTTTTATATACTGTCTTAGGTTCTTTATTGATGTTAGTAGCATTTATTTATCTCTACTTACATACGCATTCGTTCGAAATAGTTAATTTTTATAATGCCGGACTTGGCTTGTATCCTCAGATCCTTATTTTCTTAGCTTTATTTATGGCGTTTGCAGTCAAAATTCCTATGTGGCCCCTACATACATGGTTGCCTGACGCGCACGTAGAAGCGCCTACAGGAGGCTCTGTGGTTTTGGCAGCTGTAATGTTGAAATTAGGTGCATATAGCTTCATGCGCTTTGCAATGCCGATAGCACCTGAAGCTGCATTTTATTTAAAAGATTTTATGGTGACTTTGTCGCTGATTGCTATTTTGTATATTGCACTTATTGCGATTGTACAAAAAGATATGAAAAAGCTCATTGCATATTCTTCAATATCACATATGGGTTTTGTAACTTTAGGTCTTTTTATGTTTAACGCAATCGGTATTGAGGGCGCTTATGTTCAAATGATTTCGCATGGATTTATTTCAGCAGCTATGTTTTTATCTGTTGGTGTTTTATATGACAGATTACATACCAGACAAATCGCAGATTATGGCGGCGTAATTCATGCGATGCCTACTTTTGCTGCCTTTGCAGTATTTTTTGCTATGGCAAATTGTGGCCTTCCAGGCACTTCAGGGTTTGTTGGTGAATTTATGGTTATTATGAGCGCTATGCAAAATAACTTCTGGATCGCGCTCATTGCAGCAACATCACTTATTTTTGGTGCAGCGTATTCATTATGGATGGTCAAGCGAGTCTTTTATGGTGAGGTACGCAATCAAAAAATTAAATCATTAGAAGATATTTCATGGCGTGAATTTTTTATTCTTTCGGTATTAGCGATCCTTATTATTTTAATAGGTGTTTATCCTAAAATAATTACGGATATGACAAATGCGACGACGGTTCAATTTTTAGAGCATATACATCTTATGAAACCTGTCACATCATTACCAATGGATATATAAATGAATCAATTTATTCAATCTGATATTTCATTGATCCTCCCAGAAGTCTTTGTTCTTTCTATGGCTATGATTGTGCTTATGACAGATTTATTTATTAAGCCATCTTCTCGTTGGATTATTTTTGCATTGTCTCAATTGACTTTATTAGGTGGCGCTTATTTAACAAGCCAGCATTTTAATCATGAAACACAATTTGCTTTTTCAAACATGTTTGTCCGTGATGGGTTAGCGGATCTTTTAAAAATGATGAGTTATATGGGAACGTCACTGATTTTTTTCTATAGCCGATCTTATATGAAAGATCGTGACTTATATCGGGGAGAATATTTTTCCCTTGTGCTTTTTGCATTGCTTGGCATGATGATTATGATCTCAAGTCACAATATGCTTTTAGTGTATATGGGCTTAGAGCTTCTATCGTTATGTTTATATTCTCTTACAGCCCTTGATCGTGACAATCAAAAAGCAACAGAGTCTGCCATTAAATATTTCGTATTAGGCGCACTTGCATCAGGCCTGCTTCTTTATGGCATGTCCATGATCTATGGTGCGACTTCAAGTTTAGATTTAAGTGTGATTGCAGCGTCCCTATTAAATCATCCTATGGATCATGCCATTCTTGTATTAGGTCTTGTATTTGTGGTGGCAGGGCTAGCATTTAAATTAGGCGCAGTACCATTTCAAATGTGGGTTCCTGATGTATACGAGGGCTCACCTTCATCGATTGCAATGCTCATTAGTTCAGTACCAAAACTTGCAGCTTTTGCGATTACTCTTCGCTTATTAGGTGATGGACTTCAGTCGATGATGGTAGATTGGAAGCAAATGATGCTCATCATGGCCATTCTTTCTATTGGTATTGGAAATATAACTGCGATTGCACAAACAAATATTAAACGTATGTATGCCTACTCTACTATTTCACATATTGGTTTTATTCTTTTTGGCTTGATGAGTGGTTCGCTTAATGGTTATGCATCAAGTTTATTTTATGTGGTCAGTTATATGTTTATGACGCTAGTTTCATTTGCAGTTCTTATGATGATGTCTAGCAAGAATTTTGACTGCCAAACACTTGAAGATTTTAAAGGATTAAATAAGAGAAATCCTTGGTATGCTTTTCTTATGTTAATTACGATGTTAAGTATGGCGGGTATTCCACCCACGATTGGATTTTATGCTAAGTTTATGGTGTTGCAAGCTGCACTTGATGCAGGTTTTGCTGGCTTTGTCGTATATGCAGTATTGATGGCTTTAGTGGGTATGTTCTATTACATGAGAATCGTAAAGCTTATGTATTTTGATGAGCCAAAATTAAAAAACAATATTGAGGTCCCAATTGATATGCAATGGATACTTTCAACTAATGCGTTAGCACTTTTAGTAATTGGTTTAGTTCCTCACACATTTATGGAAGCTACAACCCAAGCTGTAGCTTTGAGTTTTCATTAAATGACACAATGGATTCTTATTCTTATTAGTATCATCATGGCTAATATTCCATGGATGTTTAGTGACTTTCTTTTTGTAAAAAAATTTCCATCACATAAAAAGCCTTTTTTCTTTTCTTTGCTTGAAGTGGTGATTCTATATTTTCTAACGGGCGGTATTGCACTTTTCACTGAGCTTCAAGTTGTAGGTCATATTCAATCACAAGCATGGGAATTTTATGCAGTGACTTTCTTTTTGTTTTTAGTTTTTTCTTTTCCTGGATTTATTTTTAAAACGCTTTGGAAATAGTACCTCTTAAAGTTTTAATCATAGGTTGCGGTCAATTAGGTTTCGCAATTGCAAAAAATATTGATCCTCTTATGTTTAAAACATATGGCTTTAGTCGAAGTTTAAAAAAATCTCCTCCCTCTATCGAGATGCACCAGGTCGATATTTTAAAGACTGAGGCGATTGGTATGATTAAATCAATTGAACCTGAAATTATTGTCTATACAGTCTCCGCAGATACGCAATCAGTTGAAAGTTATCAAGAGCATTATGTGAATGGCATCAAAAAAACTTATGAAGCTATTTTACAGCTCAAAAATTTCAAACATCTTTTCTTTATTTCAAGCACAAGAGTTTATGGCCAGAAAACAACGAAGATTTTAAATGAATTGGATAAAGCAGAGCCTGCCGATTATGGCGGTGAAGCTTTAATGGAGGCTGAAATAATTACTCAGCAATTAAAAAGTAAGGCCACTGTATTGCGCCTCTCAGGAATATACGGTCCTAATCGTACTCGTATGATTCAATTAGCCCAAAGCAACCCTGGTAATTGGCCTGCGACAAACAACTGGTCTAATCGCATTCATGAAGAAGATGGTGCTCGCTTTATTGTATTTCTCATGAAACAGGTTCTCACTCATAAATCTGTCGAGCCACTTTATGTTGTTACTGATGGGGTACCCACAAAACAATATGATGTATTAATGTGGATTAGAAAGCGTCTTCAATTGTCGATTGATACTGTCGAATTGCCTATCATTGAAGGGGGTAAGCAATTAAGATCTATTTTATTAAATGAAACTGGATTCACATTGAAGTACCCTGATTTTACGCATGGTTACGAAGCGATGATTGATTAGGGTTCTTCAATAGGATAGAATCCAAACTCCTAAATTCTTTAGGCGCGTAGCTCAGCTGGTTAGAGCACCACCTTGACATGGTGGGGGTCGTTGGTTCGAGTCCAATCGCGCCTACCAATTTCTTGCTTCATTGTTCAAGCTATCAAGAAGGCAGAAAAGCTTATAAAATGATGCATTCTAATTACTCAATTCAACTATGCCTGAAATAAGATTACCAGACGGGTCTAAGCGACAATTCGAAAGTGATGTGACTGTTGCAGAGGTTGCACAAAATATTGGTGCTGGCCTTGCGCGTGCTGCCCTTGCTGGCCTTGTCAACAATCAGCTAGTTGATCTTTCATTTGTGATTCGTGAGGATAGCGATCTTGCAATTATCACTGACAAAAATCCTGAAGGACTTGAGGTCATTCGTCATTCAACAGCGCATCTTTTAGCTTACGCCGTTAAAGAATTATTTCCAGATGCACAAGTCACTATTGGCCCTGTGATTGATCAAGGGTTTTATTATGACTTTTCATATCAAAGACCTTTCACACCTGAAGATTTAGAAAAAATTGAAAAAAAAATGACGGAAATCGCGAATCGCGATTTACCTATTACACGAAAAGTCATGCCACGGAATGACGCAGTTCAATACTTCAAATCAATTAAAGAAAATTATAAAGCTGAAATTATCGAATCGATCCCCGCAGATCAGGAAGTTTCTTTGTATACCGAAGGTGAATTTACAGATCTTTGTCGAGGCCCCCATGTGCCATCGACTGGTAAATTAAAAGTATTTAAATTAATGAAGGTCGCCGGTGCTTATTGGCGTGGAGATTCTAAAAATGAAATGCTACAAAGAATCTATGGCACTGCTTGGACGAATAAAGAGGACTTACAAAATTATCTCTTTATGTTGGAAGAAGCAGAAAAAAGAGATCACCGTAAATTAGGCAAACAACTCGATTTATTTCACATGCAAGATGAAGCACCCGGCATGGTGTTCTGGCATCCTAAAGGATGGTCAATTTGGCTTGAAGTTGAACATTACATGCGCAAAATGTTTTTAGATTTTGGATATCAGGAAGTTAAGACGCCTACCGTGATGGATAAGTCCTTATGGGAAAAATCAGGGCATTGGCAGAACTATCGGGACAATATGTTTACGACTTCTTCTGAAAATAGAGATTATGCAGTTAAGCCTATGAATTGCCCTGGACACATTCAAATTTTTAATAATGCACTGCATAGTTATCGTGAGCTGCCTTTAAGACTTGCAGAATTCGGTTCATGCCATCGCAATGAGCCTTCAGGATCGCTTCATGGCTTAATGCGTGTTCGAGAGTTTACCCAAGATGATGCTCATATTTTTTGCACCGAAGAACAAATTAAGGATGAAGTCGCTAAATTTATCATCATGCTTTATAAGGCCTACCAAGACTTTGGATTTAAGGATGTTTTGGTTAAATTGTCTACCCGTCCTGAAAAGCGTGTAGGTTCAGACGAGACTTGGGATAAGGCTGAAACCGCCCTAAAAGCTGCTTTGCTTGAAAATAAGCTTGAATTTGACCTTCAACCGGGAGAGGGGGCTTTTTATGGCCCTAAGATCGAATTTACCCTTAAAGATAGTTTAAGCCGTCTTTGGCAATGCGGCACAATCCAGCTCGACTTTAACCTGCCAGAGCGCCTAGGTGCCGAATATGTCACTGAAGACAATAGCCGCAAGCATCCTGTCATGCTTCATCGGGCGATAGTAGGGTCTATGGAGCGTTTTATCGGGATTCTCATTGAGCATTACTCAGGTGCCATGCCCCTTTGGCTTGCCCCAACACAAGCAGTTATCCTCAATATTGCTGACGCACACGCAGACTACGCCTCAAAAGTCATGGATGAACTCAAGAAAAACCACATCCGATGCGATTCTGACTTGAGAAATGAGAAAATAACCTATAAAATACGCGAACATAGCTTACAAAAGATTCCTTATCTCTTAATTGTAGGAGAAAAGGAAATGGAAGCTGGGCAAGTTGCCGTGCGAACCCGAAAAGGCGAAGACTTAGGATCCATGTCGATTAAGTTATTGATTGATCGACTAAATCAGGAAGTTCAAACTAAAGTCTAGTGATCAGGTAGCGCGGTTTTTCTTTTATATTTACAGGGGATTTGTTATCGCTCAAGAGAAAGAAGTCAGAATTAACGGGGATATTACAGCTCCAGAAATTCGATTAATTGGCGTAAACGGCGAAGCGCTTGGCATAGTGACACTAGCTGAGGCATTTGCAAAAGCAGAAGAGATAGATATTGATTTGGTGGAAATTGCTCCACAAGCCTTACCCCCCGTATGTCGGTTACTCGATTACGGTAAATTTAAATATGCAGAAAGTAAAAAGCAACACGAAACTCGCTTGAAACAAAAGCAGGTCAAGATTAAAGAAGTAAAGTTTAGACCGGGAACAGATGATGGTGATTACAACATCAAAATACGAAACCTCATTGGGTTCCTCTCAGATGGCGATAAGGCAAAAATTACCTTACGTTTTAGAGGTCGAGAAATTACGCATCAAGAATATGGTTTAGCAATTTTAAAACGTGTGGAACAAGATTTACTAGATTATGCAGTCGTCGAACAATTTCCGAAAATGGAAGGTCGACAAATGGTGATGGTTTTAGCCCCGCAAAAAAAGGTTAAAACAAAAACCACTGAAGCAAAAGTTTCTGAGTGATACGGCTTAAACGGCATGCCTAAGCACTCTTACTACTCTAACTAAGGAGATCAAAATGCCAAAAATGAAAACAAAAAGTGGTGCGAAAAAGCGCTTCAAGTTTTTAGGAAGCGGTTTAGTAAAGAGAACGCGTTCTCATTTACGTCATATCCTGACCAAAAAAACAACGAAACAAAAACGTAATCTCAGAGGCACTGTCCTCATTTCTGCAACCGATATCAAACGCGTTCGCGCGATGATGCCAACTCAATAAGGGGAATAATATGCCTAGAGTAAAACGTGGTGTCACCGCTAGAGCGAAACATAAAAAAGTTTTAGCACTTGCTAAGGGTTATCGCGGTCGTCGTAAGAATGTATACCGTATAGCTAAACAAGCAGTGATGAAAGCGGGTCAGTATGCATACCGTGACCGTCGTCAGAAAAAACGTCAATTTAGAACACTATGGATTGCGCGTATTAACGCTGCATCGCGTGAATGTGGTCTTACCTATAGCCGTTTCATGAATGGCCTTAAGAAAGCTTCGGTTGAAGTGGATCGTAAGGTATTGGCAGATATGGCAGTATTCGATAAAGCAGCTTTTGCTAAGTTTGTCGAAATTGCTAAATCTGGTTCAGGAGCAGCATAAAAAATATTAATTTTTAAAAGGAGGCTTCTAGCCTCCTTTTTTTTATTAAAATGATAGTCAATGAATAATCTCGACCATACCTTAAAAGAAGCTCAAAAAGACTTTGATCAATGCCAGTCTTTGACGGATCTCGATCAAGCGAAAGCTAAATACTTAGGAAAAAATGGCTTCTTAACAGATGCCCTTAAATCATTAGGAAAATTATCTGCAGAGGAAAGACCTAAAGTAGGTGCTGAGATTAATGTCGTTAAGCAAGGCGTTGAAGAAGCGCTAGAAAAAAAACGTCAAGCAATTTTAAATGAGTCACAAGCAAAACAACTTGCGGAAGAATCTTTAGACGTTACTCTTCCTTCAAGAAAAGAAGAGCGTGGCAGTTTACATCCAGTTACACAAACACTCCATCGCATTGAGTCACTATTTCACTCGATTGGTTTTTCAGTGGCGTACGGACCCCAAATTGAATCCGATTTTTATAATTTTACTGCGCTCAATATTCCTGAGTCGCATCCTGCACGTGCGATGCATGATACATTTTATATCGATGAATCTTTTGTGCTCAGAACACATACATCGCCTGTACAAATTCGTCATTTAGAAAAAAATAAACCACCATTGAAAATTATTTCACCTGGTCGTGTCTATCGAGTCGATTCAGACGCAACGCATTCACCCATGTTTCATCAAGTAGAAGGTTTATGGGTAGATCAACAAGTGAGCTTCGCTGATCTTAAAGGCGTGATTGAAGATTTCTTACAAAACTTTTTTGAGAATAAAGATTTGAAAGTACGTTTCAGACCCTCTTACTTTCCATTTACAGAGCCCTCTGCTGAAATGGATATGACTTGGAAAGGCGGTTGGTTAGAAATTGGCGGCTGTGGCATGGTGCATCCAGAAGTTTTTAAACATGTAGGTATTGATTCAAATCAATATCAAGGGTTTGCTTTTGGATTAGGCGTTGAACGGTTAACGATGTTGCGTTATGGCGTTCAAGATTTACGTCACTTTTTTAATAATGATTTACGTTTTCTTCAGCAATTTATTTAAAGATACTTATACATGCAATTTTCTGAAAACTGGTTAAGGTCTTATGTAAATACATCACTCGATAGTGATGCACTTAATCATGTCATGATTATGGCAGGCCTTGATGTCGATGATTCCCAACCTCTTGGCTCATCTTTTAGTCATGTGGTCGTGGGTGAAATTGTTGGCATTAAAAAACATCCTGACGCAGACCGACTTCAAGTCTGTGATGTCAATATCGGCAATCAAACATTACAAATTGTATGTGGTGCAGCCAACGCAAGACAGGGTATTAAAGTGGCATGTGCTTTAGTAGGCGCTAAATTACCTGCCATTGATATCAAAGAAGCTAAAGTTCGAGGTGTTGAATCATTCGGCATGCTTTGTTCTTTGAAAGAATTAGGATTGAGCGAAGAGGCAGAGGGCATTTTAGAAATGAGACATGATTTAAAAAATGGCACCGATGTAAGAATTGCGCTTGACCTCAATGATCAGATTACAACTTTAAAATTAACACCCAATCGAAGTGATTGCTTAAGTATCTGGGGTGTTGCAAGAGAAGTAGCTGCAATCTTGGAGTCAGAAGTCACCCCCGTTATTTATAATGTGAATCCAATACAACATAGCGATAAAAAAATAGTCGCTGTTGAAGAAAAAACTGCATGCCCGCGTTATTGTGGGCGCATTATTAAAAATATTGATAACACAAAAAAATTACCTGATTGGATGGCTTCACGACTTGAGCGATCTAATATCAAATCAATTAGTCCCATTGTTGATATTACCAATTATGTATTACTTGAAATTGGCCAGCCACTTCATGCATTTGATCATGACAAATTACAAGGTGATATTTCAGTGCGCTACGCCAAAAATGAAGAGCCTATTCATTTACTAAATGATACAAAAGTTAAATTATCTAAAAAAGATTTAGTGATTGCAGATAATCATGGCGCGATTGCGTTTGCAGGTGTGATGGGTGGCATGCCATCTTCAGTCACAGAACTTACCAAAACAATTTTCCTAGAGAGCGCTTTTTTTAATCCCGTTGTTATTGCAGGAAAAGCGAGAGCATATAATTTATCTACAGATTCTTCTTACCGTTTTGAGCGCGGTGTGGATTTTGCAAATACACGTCAAGCGCTTGAGCGTGCAACTTCTCTCATACTTGAATATTGTGGTGGTGAGGCTGGAGAAATTACTGAAGTTATCAACACACTTCCTCTTCGCAATCAAATTCACCTAAGACTTAAAAAGCTCAATGCTATTTTAGGTATCGAAGTCCCGAGTCAAGATGTTGAACATATATTTCATGAGTTAGGCTTTGAAGTTAATAAAACGATTGAGGGATTTAAAGTCACGCCCCCATCTTATCGATTTGATATTGCGATCGAAGAAGATCTTATTGAAGAAGTTGTTCGGCTATATGGCTATGACAAAATACCTTCACATCATCCTATCACTCATCAAGCTATGCTTCCAAAAAAGAGCTCACAGGACAACCATCTAAAAGATGCGTTAACATCACGTGGTTTTTATGAAGTAGTGACTTATAGTTTTATAGAAGATGAGATTGAAAAATCATTGCATGGCAATCTTCATCCCATTCAATTACAAAATCCTATTGCAAGTCAAATGTCGACGATGCGTTCATCCCTATGGGGAAGTCACTTGGAGGTATTAAGCTATAACTTGAATCGTCAAATTTCACGCTTAAATATTTTTGAAGTGGCCCAAACATTCCATGGCACTCAAAAAGAGTTTATTGAAACTGAAGTGATTGCAGGCTTAACTTACGGAAGTTTTATGCCTGAGCAATGGGCAGACAAAATAAGGGATGTCGATTTTTATGACATAAAAGCGCATGTTGAAGCATTAACATCGAAAACATTAAATTTTAAAAGTAGTGATAAAACACCTTTGGCCCTTCATCCAGGTCAGGCCGCAGAAATCTTTTTAGATGGGCAGTCATTAGGGTGGGTTGGGAAATTGCATCCTAAATGGCAGCAACACTTTTCTCTTTCAAAAGCGCCTTACCTTTTTGAGTTAAAAGTAAGTAAGCTTTTACAAGAAAAAGCATTCCAATATGAGGAAATCTCTAAATTCTTACCCCTAAGGCGAGATATTGCCATCGTGATTGATGAGTCAGTGGAAGTCGATGCCATTTTAAATGCTGTATATAAGGCCAAAATTCCCTTCTTAAATAAGATGGCATTATTTGATGTTTATCAAGGGAAAGGCATCCCAGAAAACAAAAAAAGTGTTGCATTTCTGATACTTATGCAGGATACTTCAAAGACATTAGTTGATAGCGAAGCTGATTCTTCTGTATCAAAAATCGTTGAATTACTTGAAAAACAATTTGGTGCAACGCTCCGCAACTAATCCCTTATTTAATACCGATTTAAAAGTAGGCCGTTATGACATTAACTAAAGCAGATTTATCTGAAATATTATTTGACCGCGTAGGTTTAAATAAACGTGAGGCCAAAGACATGGTCGAAGCTTTTTTTGAAGAAATTCGCAATGCGCTTGAAAATGGCGACAGCATTAAATTATCCGGTTTTGGTAATTTTGAATTAAGAAAAAAATCAGAAAGACCTGGCCGCAATCCAAAAACAGGTGAAGAAATACCAATCAAGGCAAGGCGTGTTGTTACCTTTCATGCAAGTCAAAAACTAAAAAGCAACGTAGAAGAGAACTTCTCTGGAAAGAAAGCTTAAATCCCCCGTCTTACCTGAAATACCTTCAAAGAGATATTTTGCAATCGGAGAGGTAAGTGAGCTTTGTCTCGTCAAAGCACATGTGCTTCGCTATTGGGAACAAGAGTTTGATCAACTTAAAGATGTGAAGCGACGTGGCAATCGACGCTATTATCAATTGCCTGAAGTTTTACTTATTCGCAAAATTCGAGAACTCCTTCATGACGAAGGGTTTACGATTCAAGGCGCTAAACAAAGACTTAAAGATAAAAATTTTGTTAAGGAAATAAAGCAAGCGGAGCCACCTAAAGAATTTCAAGTGACTAAGCAAGGCCAAGTTGAATTGCCATTAGAAAATCTTAATCAAACTAATTCTCTTGCTGGTCTTAATATCAAATCGATCAAAAACGAATTGCTCAACATCATTGAGCTTCTTAAAAAGTAATTATCATTGTTTTAATTTTCGGGGCGTAGCGCAGCCTGGTAGCGTACTTGCATGGGGTGCAAGGGGTCGTGAGTTCGAATCTCACCGCTCCGACCAATTAAATCAATGACTTACGTGAAAAAGCGGTAATCTCAAATCCTCTCTCTTTTCTCAATGGGTATACTAGTGGGTATACCATTTAATAAGGAAGATTAAATGAATAATGATGATTTCAAGCTAGTTGAATCAACAATCCAACATTATATTGATGGAGCTAAATCAGGTAAGGGTGATGATATGAAGCCTGCGTTTCATAAAGATGCCACCATTTTTGGTTACATTGGAAGTGATTTATTTGCAGGACCCATTCAAAAGCTTTTTGATTGGAATGATGAAAATGGACCTGCTACTGACATCGTCACTAAGATTGCACATATAGATATTGAAGGTTCTATCGCAACAGCAAGATTAGAATCAGATAATTGGACAGGTCACAAATTTACTGACTTTTTTACACTACTTAAAGTGGATGGTGAGTGGAAAATTATGAATAAGATATTCCATCTGCATGCAGAGAATTAAATGAAGCAATTTCTTAAATGATAAAGAAAGCTACTAAGAAAACTGATCGAATAAATTGACTTCATTTGATTACGATCTTATTGTTATTGGTTCCGGCCCTTCTGGTCAGCGCGCTGCAATTCAAGCAGCTAAAATTGGTAAACGCGTTTCAATTATTGAAAAAAATAAATCTGTTGGTGGTGTATGTACTAATACAGGAACGATTCCATCTAAAACTTTTAGAGAAGCAGCGCTTCATCTTTCTGGATTTCGCGAGCGGGGTATATATGGGTCATCTTATCGAGTAAAGCAAGACATTAGCATTGAGGATTTACTCTTTCGAGTTCAGCAGGTGATTAATTTAGGAATTGATTTAGTAAAAAATCAGATGTCAAGAAATCGTGTTGAGCTCATTGAATCTGCGGCATCTTTTATTGATCCCCATAGAATTGAACTGACTTCAAATAATGGTGATGGAAAACGTCAGATTACTGGAGATAAAATTGTGATTGCATGTGGAACAGATGCGGCACGTGATAGCAATTTACCATTTGATGGGCAGCAAGTATTTACAAGTGACGATATACCTGGCCTAAAACAACTTACACGATCAATTATTATTGTTGGTGCAGGTGTGATTGGTGTTGAATATGCAACAATGTTTGCGGCGCTTGGTATCAAAGTTACGATTATCGATAAAAGAGCTACATTACTCCCATTTTTAGATCATGAGATTTCCGCAGCACTGACTTATGTCGTCCAGCAAAATAATATTACGATGCGACTTAGTGAAGAAGTTGTGAGCATGCAAATTATTGAAAGTGATATAAAGACAGTCGAAGTTAAATTAAAAAGCGGTAAAGTACTTCGCGCTGAAGCCTGTCTCTATTCTATTGGACGCATCGGCGCAACAGAAAGTCTTGCTCTTGATCGTGCAGGTATAAATAAAGATGATCGTAACCGCATCACAGTGAATGAACATTTTCAGACTAATATCCCTCATATTTACGCTGTTGGAGATGTGATTGGATTTCCTGCATTAGCATCTGCATCTTACGAACAAGGACGAGCTGCTGCTAGACATGCTTTTGGTATATATGATGAACTTAAATCAGGTATTGGACTTTCTCCTTACGGAATTTATACCATACCTGAAATTTCAACTATAGGAAAAACTGAACATGAACTCACAGACGAAGGTATACCCTACGAAATTGGAAAGGCACGCTATAGAGAAATTGCACGAGGACAAATTATTGGAGATAGCACAGGTATCCTAAAGTTGATTTTCAATCCAGATGATAAAAAAATACTTGGCATTCATATTCTTGGAGAAGGCGCAAGTGAATTAATTCATATAGGGCAAGCTGTCATGGCACACGAAGGCACTATCGATTATTTTGTAAATGCAGTATTTAATTTTCCGACACTTGGAGAATGCTATAAAACAGCAGCACTTGATGGGCTCAATCGCATGTCTATTTAATAATCTTGTATACTTAATCTTTAATTAAAGGAAAACGCTATGAATAAGTTATTAGTCTCAACAATTGTTAGTTCTCTCTTATTTACTATGAATGCTTTTGCTGAAAACAATCCTAAGGGTGATGATGCAAATAAACAGGCAAACTTCGCAAAACATAAAGCAATGCATATCGAAGGCATCCAAAGTAGGATGGTAGTTTTACAAACCGCTTTAAACTGTGCAAGTGCTGCAACAGCTCGCGAACAAATGCAGGCCTGTCATGAAAATGAGAAGGGTGCGATGGATGCAATTCGTGCAAAACATGAAGCGCAAAAGGCTGCCGATGAAGCTTCAAGACCTAAATAAACTATCGCATATTTAGAAAATTCATATGAAAAGATACATGGTATATGCATTTGAAACGGTATCTTATGCTGAAGAAATTGAAGCATATTCTGAAGATGAGGCAATTGATTTATTTAAAGATTTAATTTTACAAAGAACCATTATTCCTGATAGTTCAGAAGGTTTAGAAATAGAGTCCGTCGATATCTTAGAGGATTGAGAATGTATTGGTTCAAAAGCAAAGGCTTATCGAGTACTAGTGGGTCTGTATTAAATTCATTGTGGGTAAGTTTTTTCTTTATAGCTACTTTCAGTGCGATATGGCGGTGGTTTGGAAAAGGTGATTCCGCAGTTTTCGCTACAATGGTCGATAGTCTTTTTTCTATGGCTAAATTATCCGTCGAAGTCATGGTGTTACTTTTTGGCACACTGACACTCTGGTTAGGTTTTTTAAAGATCGCGGAACATGCAGGACTAGTTAAAAAAATAGCGGAATGGCTTTCGCCATTATTTAAACGTTTAATGCCAGAAGTACCTAAAAATCATCCTGCAGTAGGTCTTATGACTATGAATTTTATTGCGAATGCATTAGGTCTTGATAATGCAGCAACCCCTATCGGACTAAAAGCGATGCGATCACTTCAGTCACTTAATCCAAAGTCTACAGTTGCAAGTAATGCACAGATTTTATTTTTAGTTATGAATGCTTCATCGCTAACCTTACTTCCAGTATCTATCTTTATGTATCGCGCGCAGCAAGGAGCGCCAGATCCGACATTAGTTTTTTTACCTATACTCTTAGCAACCAGCGCTTCAACCTTAGCAGGTTTTTTATCTGTAGCTTTTATTCAGCGAATTAAGTTACGTGACCCAATTGTGCTTGCTTGGTTAATAGGTATAACAACTTTTTTAAGTATACTGATTTTTTTCTTAAGCAGTCTCTCAGCGTTAGCCTTAGCATCATTCTCATCTTTATTGGGTAATACAACACTCTTTGGATTAATTATTATTTTTTTACTTGCCGGCATTTTACGAAGAGTTCATGTTTATGAGTCTTTTATTGAAGGTGCTAAAGAAGGATTTGATGTAGCAAAAAATTTACTACCTTATTTGGTGGCTATGTTATGTGCTGTAGGTGTACTTCGCGCATCAGGTGCCCTTGATGTGGCTCTAGATATGATTCGATATGGTGCTGAAAGTTTAAACTGGGATACGCGTTTTGTAGATGCGTTACCTACAGCACTTGTGAAGCCTTTTTCTGGAAGTGCCGCAAGAGCTATGCTCATTGATACTATGACAACACACGGTGTAGACAGCTTTCCGTCACTTTTAGCAGCAACTGTGCAGGGTAGTACTGAAACTACTTTTTATGTTTTAGCAGTTTATTTTGGTGCAGTTGGTATTCAGCGTGCACGACACGCAGTTGCTTGCGCACTATTTGCAGACTTTGTTGGCGTCTTAGCTTCTATTGCTGTTTGTTATTGGTTCTTTGGGTAAAATTATTTAATAAGGGTAAAGCATGAATGTATTTATGGTGATTATGTATGGCGGCATCCTGTTTTTAATAGCTGCTTTTTCTTTCGCGTTCCTTTCATGGAAAATTTATCAAAAGAATAAAAAAAGTAAGCAATTAAAAAATTTATATTGGGCGCGAGTTATTTCTGCAATACTTTTAACACCCTATATATTTTTTCAGTATATATTTTCTGATCTGACATATTTTCCGATCAGAATTACTTTTGTAGCCTTTTCTTTTTTTATCCTCTATCTTCTTGTAAGGCGTTGGGGTAACGAGGCAGCATCAAGACGTAAATGATTGCTGTTAAATTAATTAAGGGGTCCGATTTTAAAGTGACAGTCGAATTAAAGTCAATCACTCAACATGAGGTTCATGTCTCGAATGAGTTTTATAAGTTACTTACTGGAGGCAAGGTTTCTTATGAAAATTTAATTATAGTATCGTTTGAGTTTTTGTTGGAGCGCGAATCGAATAACTCCATACTTTCTCAGTTTGATTTAAAGGTCATTACTCACTATTTCCCCGAGTATGAAAAAGAGATTAAGAAGCGGCTGAAGCTTTAAGCTTTCGTATACAATATTCATTTAACCAACCTATTAAGGAGGCTATATATGGGCAGCAAAGATAAAAGAAAAGAATCTAAAGGTAAAAAACCACAACCTAAGCCAGCTAAGGTATAATTTTACAAGCTATTGATTTATATAGTATTTTTATAATTACCCTGGCTTAGTGTTATATCTCTCATGATTTTCATGAGACCTCATTCATGATCCTTAAGGTGTTTACTTTTTAAGTTCGAGTAAGATTACATTTAAGTAATTTCTTATTAACTTAAATAAAAGGATCAACATCATGTGGACAACTCCAGCTGCTACTGAAATGCGTTTCGGTTTCGAAGTTACAATGTATGTAATGAATAAATAATTATTCAGATTTAAAAAAAGCCCGCTAAATGCGGGCTTTTTTGTTTTTAATGCTTTTAAAGATTTATCCAGGCTTTTGTTTTTATAGATGCCTGAATCGCTTCTAATGTTTTTGTATTCCAAAGTGCATCATCTAGAGAAAGTTTCGGCAAAGTATCATTGACGATGCATTGGTTAAAGTGATCAATCTCAAGTGCAAAGTGATTGCCTTTTTCAATGCGCTCATTCTTTAAGCCATCTGCATCTGTTGTGATGGTTAATTGTGCCTCATCATTTTCATGCTGCCATACGGTGTGACACATCAACTTCCCTTTTGATCCAAATATTTCAAATTGAGAACGTCGTATACATTCAAAGCTAATATCAAATTGAGCGCGTCGATTCAGACCAAAATCAATCATGCCTGAAGTTGTGAGATCTGCAGCGTGATCGTTGAGATGGCTTGTTGCAATAACTGATAGAGGGTTCTGATTAAAGCATTGTCGAATCGTATGAATAGCATAAGGCCCAATATCCCAGAGAGCACCGCCACCATTTTCAATTGATCGATCGATACGATAAAAACGTGCGGGTTGGATCGGAAAAGAAAACATAGAATGTACATACTGAACATCACCTAACAATCCTGAGCTAATGATTTCTTTTACACGATTAAACTGTGGATGAAAGACGTACATAAAACCTTCCATCACTTTAACGTGATTTTTATCAGCCGCTTCTTGAATTAATTCAACTTCTTTTGAATGAAGTGTGATCGGTTTTTCTATGAGCACATGTTTTTTATTATAAATAGCTTTAAGAGCGGGCTTAGTATGCTCTTCATTTGAAAGTGGGATGTAAATAGCGTCTATATTAGGATGATTAATCACTTCATCTAAGGAATCGAAGGTTTGAACTTTTCCTACAAGTGTAGGCTGGTATTTTTCCAAACATTCTGTCGCTGCATTCTGCCTCCTACTTCCAATAGCAACGAGTTCACCAAAAGGACTATTCGCAATAGCCGGAAGAAGACGTTCATTGACACGAGCTGCTCCTAGAATACCCCAACGTACTTTTTTCATTTTTATTGTCTTAAATTAAACGATATTTTATTATGATCAGCCTTCAGGTAATAAACAAGCCATCATTTCTTAAAAGTTTCAGGTTGAGAAAAGGTTTATTAAATGAGATCATTTGACCCATGAAATTCTTACTTCTCCTCTCGCTTATCTTCCCCATCCAATCTTATGCTGACTGGTCTTTAGTTCATCAAGATGATGCTGATCATTATATTGATTATGTGCTTATGAGTAAGAGTGGACACAAAACAAGGGCTTGGTATTTACAAAATTATGCTGAACCACAAACTATCAAAAATATTCAATATCGATCCATTAAAAATAGATCGGAATTTGATTGCAAGGCTCGGAAAATGAGAATTTTAGCTTATGCGTTATATCCAGATCCTATGGGTCAAGGACGCGCTATATTTAATAAAGGCGAAGCTTTGGATTGGCAAGCCGTTAAAGCTAAAACGCTTAACGATTTATATTTGAAGCTTGTCTGTAGCAAAAAGAAATAGAACTTTATTTACGTCCGCGTTTAGGTAGAACAACACCAAGCCTTTGAGCAGCCATTTCGTTATTACCTTCCGAATCTGCTAAAACCCATCCACTCAGAAACATGCGCGTCATATATTGTCTGTTGTATAAGAAAGCGACAATAAACTGCCATATCCCTAATGTGATAATCGAAAAAAGCATATGTAGGGCCGCGACACCCAATTCACCTCTAAATAGCGGTACAAACCATCCAAAAAAGAGGTACGTCCAACTAAAGCCATAGTAACCAATTTTAATCATGCCTGAATTCGGATGTTTGATGATGACAGCAGTAGCCATGGATATCCTCTAATTAATTAAGTTAAGTGCCAGAACCCATTGTAATATATTCGCATGCAAAATTATTACGAAGTTCTTAAGGTCAAAAGTACCGCATCTTCAGATGAAATTAAAAAGGCATATCACAGGCTTGCCTCAAAATACCATCCAGATAAACATCCCGACAATCAAAAATATGCAGAAGACATGATGAAGGATGTTAATGTCGCGCATGAGGTTTTATTAGATCCAGAATCAAGACGAAAATATGATGAATCTTTGCAACCTAACTTCACAAATCAAAATGTTTATGAGCCTCAAACGTTTTATTCGAATGAAGAAAATAATGGCGAGCCCCCGCCTATATTTGAATCATTAAAAGAACATAGAATTCTGATTCTTGCAGCTATCGTAATTATTGGAATTATTTTGTTTGGCGAGAAGAGACATCCTGCTGAGGCTATTCCTCATAATATCGTCCCAATAGAAAAGATCCCACAAGAGAAGATGATTTAATTGGTGGGGGATGCGAGGGTCGAACTCGCGACAAACGGATTAAGAGTCTGTTTATCATTTTGTAAGTCATTGATTTTATTCATTTTTTATACACAAGTAATAAAGTAGTAATAAGGTATTTGCTTGCCTTTCCCTCCAGTTTTGATACCTTCCAACCTCCTGAAATCCCCCACTAGAGGTGTTCACACTATGAACAAACGAGTTGCA